>NZ_JASATC010000006.1:0-171450 GCF_038440135.1 Pseudomonas sp. OTU5201
GGGGGGGGCCCCCGGCCCGCGGTTTGGGGGGCCGCGCGTCGCGCTGTCCGCTAAAGTTTCCCTGCTGCCCATCTGCCGAGCCCTTTGATGTCCGATCTGCTAGCCAACTATCCCCTGACTGCCACGGCCTACCACGAACTGCTGGATGCCGAGGGCCAGGTGCGCCCGCACTGGCAGCGCCTGTTCCAGCAGCTCGAGCGCAGCAGTCCGGCGCAGATGCAGCAGCGTCAGGAATTGCTGGCGCGGCAGATCCAGGAAAATGGCGTCACCTACAACGTGTACGCCGATCCCAAAGGCACCGACCGCCCCTGGGAGCTGGACCTGCTGCCCAACCTGCTCTCGGCCGAAGAATGGCAGCCTATCGCTGCGGGCGTGGCGCAGCGCGCGCGTCTGCTCAATGCGGTGCTGGCCGACTTCTATGGCGAGCAACGCCTGTTGGCCGAAGGGCTGTTGCCCAGCGAACTGGTTTACGGTCATCCCAACTTCCTCTGGCCCTGCCAGGGTGTGCAGCCGCCGGGTGGCATTTTCCTGCACAGCTATGCGGTGGACCTGGCCCGCGATGCGGACGGCCGCTGGCATGTACTGGCCGACCGCACCCAGGCGCCGTCCGGTGCTGGCTATGCCCTGGAGAACAGGCAGATCGTCTCCCGCGCGTTGCCGGAGCTGTACCGCGACCTGCGCGTGCAGTACCTGGCCGGCTACTTCCGGACCCTGCAGGAAACCCTGATCCGCCAGGCCCCCAGCGATGGCGAGACGCCCCTGGTGATTCTGCTGACCCCCGGCCGCTTCAACGAAACCTACTTCGAACACCTCTACCTTGCGCGCCAGCTTGGCTTCCCGCTGGTGGAGGGCCACGACCTGACGGTGCGCGACGCCACCCTCTACCTCAAGACCCTTGGCGGCCTGAAGCGCGTCCATGCCGTTTTGCGTCGCCTCGATGACGACTACTGCGATCCGCTGGAACTGCGCACGGACTCGGCCCTGGGTGTGCCCGGTCTGCTGGAGGCGGTGCGCAAGGGGCGGGTGCTGGTGGCCAACGCTCTGGGCAGCGGTGTGCTGGAGTCGCCGGGGTTGCTGGGCTTCCTGCCGAAGGCCAGCCAGTATTTGCTGGGCGAGAACCTGCTGTTGCCCACCGTGGGCACCTGGTGGTGCGGCCAGGGGCAGGTGCTGGGCAAATCGCTGGAGGGCCTGGCCGGACTGGTGATCAAACCGGCCTTCCCCAGCCAGAGCTTCGAGCCGCTGTTCGGCCACGCCCTGGAAGACGGCGCGCTGCTGGCCCTGCGCAAGCGCCTGCAGGCCCATCCCCATGCCTATGTCGCCCAGCGCATGGCCCAGCTGTCCCAGGCACCGATCTGGCAGGGGAATGGGGAAACGGGGGAAATACAGTCGCGGGCCATCGGTATGCGCGTGTTCGCTGTGGCCAGCGCCGATGGCAACTATTGGGTCATGCCCGGCGGCCTGACGCGGGTGGCTTCGGCGGCGGACGCCGAAGTGGTTTCCATGCAGCGCGGTGGCGCCAGCAAGGACACCTGGGTGCTGGCCGACTTGCCGGTCGTCGGCGAGCCGTTGCGTCCGCGCACCCTTGGCGTGCGCGACCTGATCCGACAGGACCCCTATCTGCCGTCTCGGGTGGTGGAGAACCTCTACTGGTTCGGTCGTTATGGCGAACGCTGCGATGACGGTGCGCGCCTGTTGCGCGTGGTGCTGTCGCGATACGTGGATGCTGATGGAGATGAGCGGGCGCTGCAATCGGCCCTGCAGTTGGCCGGCGCCATTGGTCTGCTGCCCCCGGGCGAGGAACCCCTGGAGCAGCGCTTGCTGGCGGCGCTGCTGGACGACGAATGGCCGAGCAGTGTCAGCGCCAACCTGCGCCGCCTGCATTGGGCCGCGGCTCAGGTCCGTGGCCGGCTGTCGCGGGAGAACTGGCACGCGGTGCTGGAGCTGCACCGCGAGGCCCAGGCACTTGATCCGAAACGCACCGATCTGGGCGAGGCGCTGGAGTTCCTCAACCGGCTGCTGATGTCCCTGGCCGCGCTGTCCGGCTTTGCCCTTGATGACATGACCCGTGACGATGGCTGGCGCTTCCTGATGATCGGCCGCCGCATCGAACGGGTGCAGTTCTATGCCGACAGCATCGCCGGTTTCCTCGAAGGCGGAGACGCCTGGGATCAAGGTGCACTGGAGTGGCTGCTGGAACTGGGCAACAGCACCATCACTTACCGTTCGCGCTACCTGGCTTCACCGCAACTGATCCCGGTGCTTGACCTGCTCCTGCTGCACGAGCAGAACCCCCATGCCCTGCGCTTTCAGTTGCAGGCGCTGGAGCGCTCCCTGGGACGCCTGCACCTGGAGTTCGGCGCGCCTCAGGAGCTGGTGCTGAGTGGTTTGATCGGGCGCCTGCTGGCCTTCGACCTGGCCACCCTGGAAGACCCGCTGTTCGGCAGCGAGAGCCTGGATGAGGTGCTTGTCGGGCTGGCCGGCTTGCTGCGGGAGATCGCACAGAACGTCGGACTGGTCTCCGATCGGCTCGGATTGCGCTATTTTGCCCACGTCGACGACGTCAGCCAGCAAACGGTATCCACCTGATGCGTGCACAAGCCCACTCCATCGCCCCCGTGCAGGGTGCCCGCTACCAGGTGTTCCACGACACCCACTACCGCTATTCGGCGCCGGTGTCGTTGTCCCAGCAGTTGGTACACCTGTGGCCACGGGACTGCCCATGGCAGCAGTGCAGCGGCCAGCAGTTGCTGGTCACCCCCGAGCCGACCTTGCGCCAGGACCTGCTGGATGTGTTCGGCAACCCGCTGACGCGCCTGGCTTTCGAGCGTCCTCACGACGAGTTGCAGGTGAATACCCGCCTACAGGTCGAGGTGCTGCCCCATGGCCCGCCGGACCTGGCCGCCTCGCCACCCTGGGAGCTGGTGCCGGCAACCCTGGCATACACCGGCCGGGCGTTGTCAGCTACTGAGCTGGACGCCTGCCGTTATCGGGTGGAATCGCCATACGTACGTATCAAGCGCCAGTTCGCCGAGTTCGCCGCGGGCTGCTTCCCCGCCGGCAGGCCGCTGCTGCAGGGCACGGCCGCACTGATGGAGAAGATTTTCAGTGAGTTCGCCTTCGATGCCGAGGCGACCCAGGTGGCGACGCCGCTGACCGAAGTGCTGGAGCGCCGTCGTGGCGTCTGCCAGGACTTCGCCCACCTGATGCTGGCCTGCCTGCGCTCCCGTGGGTTGGCGGCGCGCTACGTCAGCGGCTACCTGCTGACTCAGCCGCCCCCCGGCCAGCCGCGCCTGATCGGCGCTGATGCCTCCCACGCCTGGGTCTCGGTGTATTGCCCGCGCAATGGCTGGGTGGACTTCGACCCCACCAACAACATCCTGCCCAACCTGGAACACATCACTCTCGCCTGGGGCCGTGACTTCTCCGATGTCTCGCCCCTGCGTGGCGTCATCCTCGGCGGTGGCAGCCATGACCCGGAAGTGCGGGTCACCGTCATGCCGCTCTGGGAACTGGCGATCTGACGCCTTGCCCTTCGTAATTCGCCCCTTCTACAGGAAACGCGCTCAGCCCAACCTTGGCACGATCCGCACCCTCTCCCATCAGGGAGAGGGTGTCAGAGGGTGGAACGGTGATGCGTGGTCCACGTTATGGGGCTGCTGCTCAGTCCTTGCGCAGGTGCAGGATGGGGAAGGGCTTGCCCGCGCCGTCCACGTCCGAGCGGTCGTATTGCACGAACCCCAGGTGCATGTAGAACCCCACCGCTTGCGGGTTCTGTTCGTTCACGTCCACGGTGCGCGCCCCGTGTGCCAGGGCATGGTCCATCAACATGCGGCCGATGCCCCGTCCATGCTGCGCCGGATCGACGAAGAGCATCTCCACCTTCGCCCCGTCGGTGCCGACAAAACCGGCAATGCAGCCATCGGCATCCCGCAGGCAGGCGAGTCGCACCGAATCCAGGTAGGCATCCCGCACCAGGGGCTTGAAGAATTGGATGTCGTCTTCGCAGAGAAAGTGGTGGGTGGCGCGTACAGCGCCCTCCCAGACCTCCACCAGGCGCTGGCGGTCGGTGGGGGAGAGGGTCGTCAGGGTTTCGATTGCAGGGGTCATCCATGTCACCAGTGATGCTTGGCCTTGTTCCAGCGATACAGCAGGCGGGCGAATGCCTTGTAGGCAAGTTGCGCGAGGCCGTGAATCACCGGCAGGGAGAATAGCCACGCTTTCCAGCGCTCGCGCGGCGAGTGGCGCCAGAGCACGATGAAGGCGTCCATCCCCATGTGCTTGACGCCCAGTTCGTCCACCAGGTGCAGGCGTTCGCGGACGTACTCGAGATTTTCGCCGATTTCCTCCACCGCGCTGTTGTCCTGGTGAATATCGGCCCACTCCACCTGGCAGGCGGTGGTCTTGCCCATCTGGCCTTCGATCCCTGCTTTGCACACCGGGCAGGCGCTGTTGTAGTAGACCTTGATCCGCTCGTCGTCTTCCATGGGGCGCTCCTGCTCGTGGGTTCGTCCCGACAGTCTAAGGCCGGGACGAGCACGTGGTCAGTGCGGCTTGCGGTCGACCCACTTGGGTGCGCTGCTGGGGCGCCAGGCTTCCAGGCGGTCCAGCAGGGTTTCGGGGTGACCGCCAACCTGCAGCATGCCGCGATGCTGGTCACGCACGAAGCGTTCTTCCACCAGGTGGTCGAGGAAGTCGGTGAGCTTGTCGTAGAAGCTGTTCACTTCCAGCAGGCCCAGGGGCTTGCTGTGGTAGCCCAGTTGTCCCCAGGTCCAGATCTCGAACAGTTCTTCCAGGGTGCCCAGGCCGCCGGGCAGGGCGATGAATGCATCGCTGAGTTCTGCCATACGCGCCTTGCGAGCGTGCATGCCGTCCACCACTTCCAGGCGAGTCAGGCTTTTGTGGCCGATCTCGGCGTCCATCAGGCTCTGCGGAATCACTCCGATGACTTCGCCGCCGGCGGCCAGGGCCGCGTCGGCCACGGTGCCCATCAGGCCGACTGCGCCGCCGCCGTAGACCAGGGTGATGCCGCGTTCGGCCAGGGTGTGTCCCAGGAGGGCAGCTGCTTCACGGTAGATCGGCTTGGCGCCGGGGCTGGCGCCGCAGAACACACAGATGGAACGCAAGGACATGGGGGACTCCTGGTGCGAAAAAAGCGCGCAAGAGTACCGGCTTCGTTCTCGTGCTCCAAGCTGTGTAAGTGGTCAGCTTCCGAACGGTAGGGGGAAGGCTTAATCGGCGGAAGCGCCGCAGGCCCCGGCGGCATAGGCGGCGAGCAGGCTTTGCAGGAAGTTCATGGCGCATCTCCTTCTGGATGAATGGCGTCATGTTAGAGCGGCGTTCGGTGGTCCGCCGGTTGATTGCTTCGATTGCGGCGATAGATCAGGCCAGCTTCAGCAATTCCGCCGCTGTCATCCCCGACAGCCCCAGCAGGCAGAGCCCGCAGGCCAGGTAGGTGAGGCGATGCCAGAGGGTGGATGCGGCGCGGCGGAACCAGTCCACCAGACCGGCGCAGATGAAGCACCAGAGCAGCGAGGACAGCATGAAGCCGGCGAAGAATACCGCCAGGTGGGTCGGCGTTGGCTCGGCCACGCCGATCGCGGCCATGGCGCCGCCCATTGCGGCCCAGTAGACGATGTTCTGTGGATTGGTCAGCGACAGCGCCGCGCCTGAGGCGAAGGCGCCGCCGCTGGCACCTGCTTCCTCGGTCGAAGGTTGCGGCGGGCGGCGGGCGTCACGCAGGGATTGCAGGCCAAGCCAGCCCAGGTAGAGGGCGCTGGCGATGGTCAGCGGGTAACGCACGGTGGCGCTGTCCAGCAGCAGGGCGAGGCCGGTAAGGCCCAGGGCGGCCCAGGTGGCATCGCCCACCAGGGAGCCGATCTGCACCATCAGTGCGGGCTTGTAGCCGTCCCGCAGGCCGCGCCGCAGGGTCTCGCTGAAGACCGCGCCGGGCGCGGCATTGAATACGAAGCCAAGCAGCATGGCGGCAATGAAGAAGGACAGCATGAATCAGTTCCCTTGAAGGCTGAAGTGGAGGTTCATTGCCTCAGGTCATGGGGGCAGGCGCTACCCTGGGGCAGTCTTCGGCCCGGGCATATTGCCCGGAACGTCAAGGAGACACCAATGATTCGCAAGTTCGCCGTCGCATCCGTGCTGGCCCTGGCCAGTGCGCCTTTGCTGGCCGCTGAATGTGCCGTGGATGTGCAAGGCACTGACCAGATGAGTTTCGACACCAAGGAAATCAAGGTCAGCAAAAGCTGCAAGACCTTCACCGTGAATCTCAAGCATGTCGGCAAGCTGCCCAGGAACGTGATGGGCCACAACTGGGTGTTGAGCAAGACCGCCGATGCCTCGTCGATCGCCTCCGAAGGCATCACGGTTGGCCTCGACAAGGATTACCTCAAGGCTGACGACGCGCGCATCATCGCCCATACGAAGATGATCGGCGGCGGCGAGAGCGACAGCGTAACCTTCGATGTGGCCAAGCTGGTGGCTGGTGAGGGCTATGAGTTCTTCTGCTCCTTCCCGGGCCACGTGTCGATGATGAAGGGAACCCTGGCCCTGGTCGACTGACCTCCAGGTGAATGCGAAATGGCCGCTCTGTGTAGCGGCCTTTTTCATGTGTGCAGAGGGAATTCGCCCCTACGAACCGGCGGTCATCTTGAAAATGCCCTGGGCGTTGTTGCTGTCGAAGCTCAGGTCCAGGCGGGTGGTTTCCGGGTCGAGCTTGCGCTGGATGAACTCGACGAAGGAGCCCGGCACTTCGCGTTGCACGGCGCGGCCGCTGCTGTCGATGAAGTCCCGCTGCACCTGCACCGCGCGGTAGGCGGTTTGCATCACCCGGCCGGAGGTCGAGACTTCGATGCTGGGCTTCATCGGTCGGCCCTTGGCGTTCTGTTCATCCACCACCGCCTGGAGGTCGACGACGCGGTCAGTGAGGTGGTTGAACATATTCCCCTCGGTGGCGATCCAGGCCATTTCCGCGCTTTCCTCGCGCAGCAGGTGATAGTCGTGGTCATGCACGACCCCGTGCTGGCGGTCGAAGGCTCGATAGAGCGCTGGCAGCAGGTGCATGGCCTCGGCGTCGCTGCACTGGCGCTGGCGCCAGAGGGTATCGAGGATGGCCTTGTGGCCGGCGTCCAGCGGGTCACGGCTGTCGCCCACTACGCGGCTCACCGCCAACTGGAAACTTTCACTGAAGCGGCCCGGATGCAGTTCCGAGACGAAGAACTGGGCGATGTCCTCGGGGAGGTCCATCTGCCGGTAGGCGTAGCCGGTCATCTTCAGGCGGGTCAGCGGATAGGTGCGCACATCGGCGAAGCCCAGGGGCTCCAGCAGCCGGGCGAATGCCTGGCGGCCACGGGGCAGGGCGCCGTTGTCCGGCCAGTCGACGGTGCGAATGGCACCATGGTCGAACACCACCTGGCGACCCTTGGCCTGTTGCTCCTCCACATAGGTGCGGCCAATGGGCACTGCCTCCACCAGTTTGTGGAACAGGCAGAGGTTCAGCGCCTCGGCGAGCCAGGCACGGTGCACGGCGGCGTCACTGAATGGAAAGGCGGACAGGCCGGCAGGGATTTCCACATGGGCTTTGACCCACCGGGCGGCGGGCTCGCCGATCACGCTGGCGACCAGGGCAAACAGGCGTTCGTTGGCAGGCATCGGGGGCATTCCGGACAGAGGGGAAACTGCGCTTATCCAAGCAGCACCGGGGCTGCGGGGCAAACGAAAAATTCCGGCGGGTTCATTCCGTTTTTTCTTGAAGCCCAGAACGGGATGGATTGCATCACTTGTAGGGGCGAATGAATTCGCCCCTACGGAAGAGAAGTCCGCCATTGTCCTGCCAGGGCAGCGCTCGCTATTCCTGGTCCATCTGCTCCAGCATCCAGCGCACGAAGTCGCGCACCTTCGGTACTTCGGCAGCATGTTCGGGGTAGGCCAGGTAATAGGCATTGCGGCTGGGCATGGGGTGGTCCCAGGGGATCACGAGCTTGCCTTCCTGAAGTTCCTCTTCCACCAGGAAGCGCGGCAACAGGGCCACGCCGCAGCCGGCCTGGGCGGCACGAATGCACATGTAGGAGGTGTCGAAGCGCGGCCCGTGGTAGCTGTGCTCGGTGTGCCGATCCTGGCTCTGGAACCACTCGTGCCAGGCTTCCGGGCGGGTGGCGTTCTGCAGCAGGACCAGTTCGGTGAGCTGGGTCGGTTCGGTGAAGGGCCGCTCGGGCATCACGCCGGGCGCGCAGACCGGCACCACTTCCTCGCTGAACAGGCGGATGCACTCGGCGCCGGGCAGCGCGCCATGGCCGAAATAGAAGGCTACGTCGCTGCGGCCCTGGACCAGGGCGTTGGGTTCCAGCTCGTTGCGCAGGTCCAGGTGGATATTCGGGTGACGCAGGCGCCAGCCCTTCAGTCGCGGGATCAGCCAGCGCGCGCCGAAGGTGGGTGGCGTGGCCACGCGCAGCACTTCGGTATCACCGCCGTAGGACAGCATGTAGTGGGTGGACATCTCCACCTGGGCGAGGATCTTGCGTACCTCGGTGAGGTACAGCGAGCCCGCCGGGGTCAGTTGCAGGCGTCGGCGCACGCGGCGGAACAGCAGGTGCTGGAGCAATTCTTCGAGCTGCGCCACCTGCTTGCTCACCGCGCTCTGGGTCAGGTTCAGCTCCTCGGATGCACGGGTGAAGCTGAGGTGCCGGGCCACCGCTTCAAAGCATTGCAGGGCGGTGATCGAGGGCATGTGGCGTTTGAGCATCGGAATTTCTCGGGGCGGGCCGGATCATGAATTAACGGAATGATATGTGTCGGAAAGGTCGTTTGTTGGCAAGCCCTTTTCGCGGCTATTACTGACGCTGTTCCGATTCAGCACCGTACCGGTAGGAGCGAGCTTGCTCGCGAAGCGTTCGCCAGCAAGCTGGCTCCTACAGGGACCGTGCCATTACTCGCCGAAACAGGAGTTCCCATGGTTGCCGCACTGCTCGACCGCCTCGGTGTCGATTCGTCCCTCTACCAGCAAGGCGATCACGCCGTTCATTCGCCCGTCGACGGCAGCCGCATCGGCACCGTGCGCCTGGAAGGCCGCGCCGAAGTCGACCAGAAGATCGCCCGCGCTGCCGAGGCCTTCCAGGCCTGGCGCAAGGTTCCGGCGCCGCGTCGCGGCGAGCTGATTCGCCAATATGGCGAAGCGCTGCGCCAGTACAAGACCGAGCTGGGCGAACTGGTGTCCTGGGAAGCCGGCAAGATCACCCAGGAAGGCCTGGGTGAAGTGCAGGAAATGATCGACATCTGCGACTTCGCCGTCGGCCTGTCGCGCCAGCTCTACGGCCTGACCATCGCCTCCGAGCGTCCCGGCCATCACATGCGTGAAACCTGGCACCCACTGGGTGTGGTCGGTGTCATCAGCGCGTTCAACTTCCCGGTCGCCGTTTGGTCGTGGAACACCGCGCTGGCGCTGGTCTGCGGCAACCCGGTGGTGTGGAAACCCTCGGAGAAGACCCCGCTCACCGCCCTGGCCTGCCAGGCGCTGTTCGAGCGCGTGGCGAAGAATTTCAGCGAGGCCCCGGCCTACCTCAGCCAAGTGGTGATTGGTGCCCGCGAAGCCGGCGAAGCTCTGGTGGACGATCCGCGTGTGGCGCTGGTCAGTGCCACCGGCAGCACCCGCATGGGTCGCGAAGTGGCCCCGCGCGTGGCGGCGCGCTTCGCCCGTAGCGTGCTGGAACTGGGTGGCAACAACGCGATGATCCTCGCGCCCAGCGCTGACCTCGACCTGGCCGTACGCGCCATTCTCTTCAGCGCCGTCGGTACCGCCGGCCAGCGCTGCACCACCTTGCGCCGGCTGATCGCCCACGAATCGGTGAAGGCCGAGATCGTCGAGCGCCTGAAGACTGCCTACGCCAAAGTGCGCATCGGCCACCCGCTGGAGGGCAACCTGATCGGCCCGCTGATCGACAAACAGAGCTTTGACGGCATGCAGCGCGCCCTGGAGCAGGCCCGTGCCGAAGGCGGCAAGGTGTTCGGTGGCGAGCGTCAGCTTGAAGCGCAGTTCCCTGACGCCTACTACGTGTCGCCAGCTATCGTCGAGATGCCAAGCCAGAGCGCCGTGGTCTGCCATGAAACCTTCGCCCCGATTCTCTACGTGATCGGCTACCGCGATTTCGACGATGCCATCACCCTCAACAACGCCGTGCCCCAGGGCCTGTCGTCCTGCGTGTTCACCACCGACGTGCGCGAGGCCGAGCTGTTCCAGTCGGCAGTGGGCAGCGACTGCGGCATTGCCAACGTCAACATCGGCCCGAGCGGCGCAGAGATCGGAGGCGCGTTCGGTGGCGAGAAGGAAACCGGCGGCGGCCGCGAATCCGGCTCGGACGCCTGGAAGGCCTACATGCGCCGCCAGACCAATACCGTGAATTATTCCCATGAGTTGCCGCTGGCCCAGGGCATCACCTTCGACTGAGTGGGTTAAGGCCCTAAGGACTGCACCCCATGACCCTGCGCCAGGAATGCCTCTGGGAGTATCTGACGCCACAACTGCCGGAAAGCCCTGTGCTGCACGGTGAGGTCAAGGTCGATGTCTGCGTGATCGGGGCCGGTTTCACCGGCCTTTC
The DNA here is from genome assembly GCF_038440135.1 of Pseudomonas sp. OTU5201. Classification (NCBI taxonomy): domain Bacteria; kingdom Pseudomonadati; phylum Pseudomonadota; class Gammaproteobacteria; order Pseudomonadales; family Pseudomonadaceae; genus Pseudomonas; species Pseudomonas sp. OTU5201. The sequence continues at coordinate 10,599 of NZ_JASATC010000006.1, forward strand.
CGCTGCGCTGCATCTGCTGGAGGCGGGCAAGCGCGTCTGCCTGCTGGAAGCCCACACCGCCGGCCACGGCGGCTCCGGGCGCAACGTGGGGTTGGTCAACGCCGGTATGTGGATACCGCCGGACGAGATCGAAGCGGGCCTTGGCCAGCAGATCGGCGATCGCCTCAACCGCACGCTGGGCGCTGCGCCGTCGCTGGTGTTCTCTCTGGTCGATCGCTACGACATCGACTGTCAGCTGCGCCGCGAAGGCACCCTGCACATGGCCCACAACGCCCGCGGCCAGGCTGACCTCGCCAGCCGTTGCGAGCAATGGAAACGCCGTGGCGCACCCGTTGAATTGCTGACCGGCGCCGCCTGCCGCGAGGCCACCGGCACAGACAAGATCGCCGCCGCGCTGCTCGACCGCCGCGCCGGCACCCTCAATCCCATGGGCTACACCCGCGGCCTGGCCCGCGCGGTGAAGTACCTCGGCGGCCAGCTCTTCGAGCATTCGAAGGTTTTGCGCCTGGAGCGCCAGGGCACCAACTGGTGCGTGGTCAGCGAGCACGGTGTGGCTATCGCACCGCAGGTGGTGATCGCCTCCAATGCCTACACCGAAGGCGAGTGGACCGAACTGCGCCGCCACTTCTTCCCCGGCTACTACTACCAGGTGGCTTCCACGCCGCTTTCAGGCGAGGCTGCTGCGCGCATCCTGCCGGGCGGCCAGGGTTCGTGGGATACCCGTCAGGTGCTCAGCAGCATCCGCCGCGATGCTGACGGTCGCCTGCTGCTTGGTAGCCTGGGTAATGGCTCACGCAAGCCTGCCTGGTTCCTGCGCGCCTGGGCCGATCGCATTCAGCGGCATTACTTCCCTTACCTGGGCAAGGTGAACTGGGAATTCACCTGGACGGGGTGTATCGACTTCACGCCCGATCATTTGATGCGCCTATACGAACCGGCGCCTGGCCTGCTCGCCTTCACAGGCTACAACGGCCGTGGTGTGACCACCGGTAGCGTGGTGGGCAAGGCCTTCGCCGATTACCTCCTGAGCGGCAATGAAGAGGTTCTGCCCATGCCATTCCAGCCCATGCGCGCCGTTTCGGCGGTAGGGCTCAGAAGTTCGCTTTATGAAGCCGGTTTCTCGCTCTACCACGCCGGTCAATGTTTACGCGTAGTGATATAGGTCGCAAAAAACTGCGTTGCACAGCTTTGAGGCAGCGGGTTGTTTCTTGCAGGATGGGGGGATCAAAGGCCGGGCAGTAACAGTGCGGAGTGGGAAAATTCGCGCACCAGTGATGTGCAAATAAGTACCGTGAGTCTATTGTTACCGGACCTGCTGGCACACTGATGCCGTGCAGCTTCCAGATTCGCCCATGATTTTTTTGGGTTTCTTTGGAAGTTATTGATTTAAAACAATAAAAACAAGAAGAGTAGGAGGTGGGAAGGGCCTTTCAGGGCGCGGAGCAACTACAAGAACTAATGGCACGCCACTTGCTGAACACGAGCGCTAACCCTAAAAACCTCAGGAGCAAAACTCCATGTCGCAGAAGATTTTCAGAAAAGGCTTTCTGGCTCTGGCGGTTACCACCGCGTTGGGCGTTTCTTCCGTTGCACAGGCTGATGTTGTAATTGGTGTCGCTGGCCCGCATACGGGCGCAAACGCCTCCTTTGGCGAGCAATACTGGCGCGGCGCTTCCCAGGCCGCCGAGGACATCAACGCCGCTGGCGGCATCAACGGCGAAAAGATCAAGCTGGTCAAGGCTGACGATGCCTGCGAGCCGAAACAGGCCGTGTCCGTTGCCAACCGTCTGGTGGACCAGGACAAGGCTATCGCTGTCGTCGGCCACTTCTGCTCCTCCTCCACCATCCCGGCGTCCGAGGTCTACGACGAAGCGGGCATCATCGCCATGACTCCTGGCTCCACCAACCCCGCTGTGACCGAGCGCGGCCTCTCCGGCATGTTCCGCATGTGCGGCCGTGACGACCAGCAGGGCATCGTTGCCGGCGACTACATCGTCGACAAACTCAAGGCCACCAAGGTCGCCATCATCCACGACAAGGACACCTACGGTCAGGGCCTGGCCGACGCCACCAAGGCCCAGCTGGCCAAGCGCGGCGTGAAGGAAGTCCTGTACGAAGGCCTGACCCGTGGCGAGAAAGACTTCAACGCCCTGGTCACCAAGATCCGCGCCACCGGCGCCGAGGTCGTCTATTTCGGCGGCCTGCACCCGGAAGCCGGCCCGCTGGTTCGCCAAATGCGCGAGCAGGGCCTGACTGCTGTGTTCCTTTCCGGCGACGGCATCGTCACTGACGAACTGGTTACCACCGCAGGCGGCCCGCAATACACCAAGGGCGTGCAGATGACCTTCGGCGCCGACCCGCGCAAGATCGCTGACGGCCAGGCTGTGATCGAGAAGTTCCGCGCCGGCGGCTTCGAGCCGGAAGGCTACACCCTCTACGCCTATGCCACCCTCCAAGCCCTGGCGGCCGGCTTCAACGGCGCAGGCGCGAACGATCCGGCCAAGGCCAGTGAATGGCTGAAGGCCAATCCGGTACAGACCGTGATGGGCAAGAAGGAATGGGATGCCAAGGGCGACCTGAAAGTTTCCGACTACGTGATCTACGAGTGGGACGACAAGGGTAAGTACTCCCAGCAGTGAGTGTCGGCCAGGATCGTCTGCGGTCTGGCTCTGGCTCGCCCGATCCTGAACCGACACTGTTTGTTAGCTCGGCTGACCGGCCAGGCGCCACCCGCGCCTGGCCGGTCGGTGCATTCCGGGAAACTGCTGAAGTCCTTTTTTGCTTGAGCCGGGTGGGTGACTACCCGATTTGACACGGTAATTCAGTGGTGCCCGTCTGATTCCACTCGCGGGAGCTGGCCGAACCCAAGGCCGGACCCCCAAAAGACGAGACTGAGTGATGGACGGTATTATCCTGCAACAGCTGATCAACGGACTGACCCTCGGGTCCGTCTACGGTCTGATCGCCATCGGCTACACCATGGTTTACGGCATCATCGGCATGATCAACTTCGCCCACGGCGAGGTGTACATGATCTCCGCCTACCTTGCCGCGATCACCCTGGCCATCCTGGCCTTCTTCGGGGTCGAGTCCTTCCCGCTGCTGATCCTCGGCACCCTGCTGTTCACCATCCTGGTGACCGGTGTGTACGGCTTCGTGATCGAACGCATCGCCTATAAGCCGCTGCGCAACTCCACCCGCCTGGCGCCCCTGATCTCCGCCATCGGCATGTCGCTGATCCTGCAGAACTACGTGCAGCTCAGCCAGGGTGCCCGCCAGCAGGGCGTGCCCACGCTGCTCGACGGCGCGCTGAAGTTCCACATCGGTGACGGTTTCGTGCAGCTGACCTACACCAAGGTATTCATCCTGATTGCTGCCTTCGTCGGCATGGGCCTGCTGACCTACATCATCCAGCGCACCAAGCTCGGCCGCATGTGCCGCGCCACCCAGCAGGACCGCAAGATGGCGTCGATCCTCGGCATCAACACTGACCGGGTGATCTCCTACGTGTTCGTCATCGGCGCCGCCATGGCCGCCCTGGCCGGTGTGCTGATCACCATGAACTACGGCACCTTCGACTTCTATGCCGGCTTCATCATCGGCATCAAGGCCTTCACCGCGGCGGTGCTCGGCGGGATCGGCTCGCTGCCCGGCGCGATGCTCGGCGGCATCATCCTCGGTATCGCCGAGGCGCAGTTCTCCGGCATGGTCAATACCGACTACAAGGACGTGTTCAGCTTCTCCCTGCTGGTGCTGATCCTGATCTTCCGTCCCCAGGGCCTGCTGGGCCGTCCGCACGTCGCCAAGGTGTAATCATGACTTCTGCCATTGCCAGGAAGCCCCTGGATATCAAGAAGAGCCTGATCGACGCCGTCGTCGCCGGTCTGCTCGCCCTTATCGTCTTCGGCCCCATCATGGGTGTGGTGCTGGACGGTTACAGCTTCAACCTGGACTTCAAGCGCGTCGGCGTGATGATCAGCGTGGTCATGCTCGGCCGTTTCTTCCTCAGCCTCTACCTGCAGACGCCGCGGGGCGAAGTGCTGATGCAGCGCTTCGAGACCACGGGTTCCGGCGTGCATGTGCGTGCGCCCGACTACCAGAGCCGCCTGCGCTGGATCATTCCGCTGCTGATCGTCGCCGCGGTGGTGTTTCCGTTCTTCGCCAGCAAGTACCTGCTCACCGTGGTCATCCTCGGGCTGATCTACGTGCTGCTGGGCCTGGGCCTGAACATCGTGGTAGGCCTCGCTGGCCTGCTCGACCTCGGCTACGTGGCCTTCTACGCCATCGGTGCCTATGGCCTGGCGCTGGGCTACGAGCACCTGGGGCTGGGCTTCTGGTCCGCCTTGCCGTTGTCTGCCATTGCGGCGGCGCTGGCCGGCGCGTTGCTGGGGTTCCCGGTGCTGCGCATGCACGGCGACTACCTGGCCATCGTGACCCTGGGCTTCGGCGAAATCATCCGCCTGGTCCTCAACAACTGGCTGAGCTTCACCGGCGGCCCGAACGGCATGTCGGTACCGGCGCCCACCTTCCTCGGTCTGGAGTTCGGCCGCCGGGCGAAGGATGGCGGTGTGCCCATCCATGAGTTTTTCGGCGTCGCCTACAACCCCAACCTGAAGTTCCTGTTCATCTACGTGGTGCTCTTCCTGGTTGTGGCACTGGTGCTCTACATCAAGCACCGCCTGACCCGCATGCCGGTCGGGCGCGCCTGGGAAGCACTGCGCGAGGATGAAATCGCCTGCCGCGCCATGGGCCTGAACCACGTGCTGGTGAAGCTTTCGGCGTTCATGCTGGGTGCCTCCACCGCCGGCCTGGCCGGGGTGTTCTTCGCCAGCTACCAGGGCTTCGTCAACCCTTCGTCCTTCACCTTCTTCGAGTCGGCGCTGATCCTCGCCATCGTCGTGCTGGGGGGCATGGGCTCCACGGTTGGCGTGGTGATCGCCGCCTTCGTCCTCACCGTCGCGCCGGAGCTGCTGCGCAGCTTCGCCGACTATCGCGTGCTGCTGTTCGGCGTACTCATGGTGTTGATGATGATCTGGCGGCCGCGCGGGCTGATCCGTATCAGCCGCGCCGGTTTCACCCCGCGTAAAGGAGTCGCCCCATGAGCAACGAATACATCCTCAGCGTCGAGCACCTGATGATGCACTTCGGTGGCATCAAGGCGCTCAATGACGTCAGCCTGAAGATCAAGCGTGGCTCCATTTCCGCGCTGATCGGCCCCAACGGTGCCGGCAAGACCACCGTGTTCAACTGCCTGACCGGCTTCTACAAGGCTACCGGCGGGCGCATCCAGCTCAATGCCCGTGCTACCACCACGGACGTGATCAAGGTACTCGGCGAACCCTTCAAGCCCACGGACTTCGTCAACCCGGCGCAGTTCGCCAGCCGCCTGCGCTACAAGATGTTCGGCGGTACCCACCTGGTGAACCGTGCGGGGCTTGCGCGGACCTTCCAGAACATCCGGCTGTTCCGCGAAATGTCGGTGGTGGAGAACCTGTTGGTGGCCCAGCACATGTGGGTCAACCGCAACCTGCTGGCCGGCGTGTTCAATACGCCGGGCTTCCGCAAATCCGAGGAAGACGCGCTGAACCACGCGTTCTACTGGCTGGAAGTGGTGGACCTGGTGGACTGCGCCAACCGCCTGGCCGGCGAACTCTCCTACGGCCAGCAGCGCCGCCTGGAAATCGCCCGCGCCATGTGTACCCGGCCACAACTGATCTGCCTCGACGAGCCTGCCGCCGGCCTCAACCCGGCGGAGACCGAAGCGCTCAGCCGGATCATCCGCAAGCTGCGCGACGAACACGACCAGACCGTACTGCTGATCGAACACGACATGGGCATGGTGATGAGCATTTCCGACCACATCGTGGTGCTGGACCACGGCGAAGTGATTGCCGAAGGCAACCCCCACGACATCCGCCACGATCCCAAGGTGATCGCCGCGTACCTCGGTGCCGAAGAGGAGGAAGTGGCATGAGTGCGCCTCTCCTGGAGTTCAAGGATGTCGACGTCTTCTATGGCCCCATCCAGGCCCTGCGGGGCGTCAGCCTGCACATCAACGAAGGCGAGACGGTGAGCCTGATCGGCGCCAACGGCGCGGGCAAGTCGACCCTGCTGATGTCCATCTTCGGCCAGCCACGCGCGGCGAATGGCGCCATCGTCTACCGGGGCACCGACATCACCCACAAATCGGCACACTACGTTGCGTCCAACGGCGTCGCCCAGTCCCCGGAAGGACGCCGGGTGTTCCCCGACATGAGCGTCGAGGAGAACCTGCTGATGGGCACCATTCCCATCGGCACGGACCATGCGGACGAAGACATGCAGCGCATGTTCGATCTGTTCCCTCGCTTGAAGGAGCGCCGGAACCAGCGCGCCATGACCATGTCCGGCGGCGAGCAGCAGATGCTCGCCATCGCCCGTGCGCTGATGAGCCGACCCAAGCTGCTGCTGCTCGATGAGCCCTCGCTGGGCCTGGCGCCCATCGTGGTCAAGCAGATCTTCCAGACCCTGCGGGAACTGGCCCAGACCGGCATGACCATCTTTCTCGTCGAGCAGAACGCCAACCACGCGCTCAGGCTCTCCGACCGCGCCTACGTGATGGTCACCGGGGAAATCCGCATGAGCGGTACGGGCGAGGAACTGCTGGGCAACCAGGACGTCCGCAACGCCTACCTCGGCGGTCACTGACCGCTGTTGCTCCCCTCTCCCCGACCCCTCTCCCTCTGGGAGAGAGGCCGGGGGTGAGGGAAGCCTCCCGCGCTCCGAGCCTGCCAAGGAGACTCCCATGCAAACCCTGCGCTTCTTCACCAACGCCGACGTCGCCGCGGCGCTGACTTATCCACAACTCATCGACGCCCTGCGCCACGGTCTGGCCAACCCGGTCGAGGCCCCTGTTCGCGCCTGCCACGCACTGCCCGACGACGCCTCGCTGCTGTGCATGCCGGTCTGGCAGAAAGGGCAGGGCGTTGGCGTGAAGCTGGTGACCGTGTATCCCCACAACGGCGAGAAGGGCCTGCCCTCGGTCGCTGCACTTTTCACCCTGTTCGACGACGCCACCGGCCGTCCCCTGGCGGTGCTGGAGGCCTCCGAACTCACCGCCCGGCGCACCGCCTGCACCTCGGCGTTGGCCGCCAACGCCCTGGTGCGCCACGACGCCAGCCGTCTGCTGGTGGTGGGCACCGGCACGCTCGCCGCGCACATGGTCCGTGCCCATAGCGTGGTGCGGCCGTACGAGCGTGTGGATATCTGGGGTCGCCACCCGGACAAGGCTGCCGAGCTGGTGCGCCAGCTGGCAGAAGAAGGCTACCCGGTGCATGTCGCCCCCGACTTGCAGACCTGCGCCCAACAAGCCGACTGCATCAGCTGCGTCACCACCTCCACCTCACCCCTGATCCTGGGAGACTGGCTGCGACCGGGCACCCACCTCGACCTGGTGGGAGCCTTCCTGCCGAGCATGCGTGAAACCGACAGCGCCGCCGTGGCCCGTTCGCGGATTGTCGTCGATACCCGTGCGGGCGCCCTGGAAGAAGCCGGTGACCTGCTCTTCGCCATCGCCGACGGCGTCATCACCGAGCAGAGCCTCCACTTCGAACTGGCCGACCTGCTGCACGGTCGTGGCCACCGCCAGACCAACAGCGAGATCACCCTGTTCAAATCCGTGGGCTATGCCCTGGAAGACCTGATTGCTGCGCAGACGTTGTTGTCCCGTATCGCGTAGGTAGCGTTCTCTGTGGGGGCGATTTCAATCGCTAAGGGGCGCGCAGCGGCCCCGTGGCAGACCGGCGGTCTGCTCAGCGAATGAATTCGCCCCCACAGGTTCTAGAGTTCATTCCCTTCCTCGACCGGGGGCAGCTTTGCCGCGAGCACCTCCACCCGCTCAATCTTTGGTGGCTCGCTGAACAGTTCCCCGGCACGTTCCATCAAGGCTGCCGCGACCTTGCCAGTCATATGAGCCTGCAACCCCCGGTCACTGTCGAAGGCGTCGAAGATGCCAAAGCTATGGGGCCCCATGCGCAGGGCGAACCAAACCGTGGTATCGGGCTCCTCCTGCACCAGTGGCAGACCGTCGCGGAGGAAGTCCTCCACATCGGCGACTTTGCCGGGCTTGGCTTCCAGGCGTACCAGCAAGGCGATTTTGACCATGGCTCGATCTCCTCTGTGGTTAGGCAGGGAAGTCTAGGTCCATGGGGAAAAGTGCCAGCCCCGTCTGTCCGAAGTGGAGATATCCACAACGGGTCGATGACGCGGTGGCGGAGTTGATCACAATCTTTGTGCAGCGTTCAGTGGATAACTTGGTGACACTTCTCTCCAGGTAGCGATTTACTTACCGGTTACGCAGTTGCTCAGATTCTGCTCAATGACTGTTTTCCCCTTAAAAACCGTGGCTTGCAGCACTCATCCACCGCAGCACCATCCTTGCCGAGTTGTCCCCGTCTCCTGTGTGAAAATCTGTGGATAAGCTTGGGAATACATGCGGCAAGCCAATGCTGACGCGCCGTTCATGGTCATGATGAATTTTTCGCCAGGAGCGCGGCCCTGTGGATCGCGTAACCTATGCCGGTTTATTCGCAACGGGCCCGTGCCCCAGAGCAAGGAGAACAGCATGACTTCCACCGTTTTCATCACCGGCGCCACCTCGGGGTTCGGCGAGGCCTGCGCCCGGCGCTTTGCCCATGCCGGCTGGTCGCTGGTGCTGACCGGCCGCCGCGCCGCGCGCCTGCAGGCGCTGAAGGATGAACTCTCGGCCCTGACCGACGTGCACACCTTGGAACTCGACGTGCGTGATCGCAAGGCCATGGAAGCGGCCATCGCCGGCTTGCCGGCGAAGTACGAAAAGATTCGTGGCCTGATCAATAACGCCGGCCTGGCCCTGGGGGCCGACCCGGCGCCCAAGTGCGACCTGGATGACTGGGACACCATGGTCGATACCAACATCAAGGGCCTGATGTACAGCACCCGCCTGCTGCTGCCGCGCCTGATCGCCCACGGCCGTGGCGCGAGCATCGTCAACCTGGGTTCGGTAGCGGGCAACTGGCCCTATCCGGGGAGCCACGTGTATGGCGCCACCAAGGCCTTCGTCGCCCAGTTCTCGCTGAGCCTGCGCAATGACCTGGTGGGCACGGGCGTGCGCGTCTCCAACATTGAACCGGGCCTGTGCGAGAGCGAGTTCTCCCTGGTGCGCTTCGGCGGCGACCAGGCCAAGTACGATGCGACCTACGCCGGTGCCGAAGCCATCCAGCCGGGCGACATCGCCGAAACCATCTTCTGGATCATGAACCAGCCGGCTCACATCAACATCAACACCCTCGAGCTGATGCCGGTGAGCCAGACCTGGGCCGGCTTCGCTATTGATCGCTCAGCGAAGTGATGCGCGTGGAGCGCCCTAGCAACTGCAGGGCGCGATCCGGGTAATCGGTGATCAGGCCATTCGCCCCCATGTCCAGCAGGTGGCGCATGGCCGGTTGCTCGTTGATGGTCCACATCTGCACAGCCAGCCCGCGTTGCAGTGCGGTTCGCATCAGGCGATCACTGGCTACCTGCAAGCCGCCGCTGCGTTCAGGAATCTGCAGGGCCTGGTAGGACGGGCTGACCAGGCTGCCCAGGCCGATCCAGTTCAGCGCCACCAGCAGGCGCACCGAGGTCGGTCCGGCGGAGGTGGCGACGCCGGGGCAGACTTCGCGGAAGCGGCTCAGGCTGCGCTCGTAGAAACTCCCCACCAGCACCTGCTCGCGCTGTTCGTGCTTGTCCAACAGGGCGCAGAGCTGCTCTTCCATGCCGATATCCGGCACCTTGATCTCCACGACCTTGGGGTGCTCCGGAAAGCGCTCCAGCACCTCGGCGAAAGTCGGGATACGGATGCCCTGACCGCGATAGGGATGGCTCTCGCCACCATCGGCGCTCCAGCGGTAGCCGGCGTCCAGGGCCTGCACGTCGGCGAGCGAAAGCTCCGCCACCTTGCCGTCGCCATTGGTGGTGCGATCCACGTGCGCGTCGTGCAACACCACCAGCTCGCCGTCGCGGGTGCGGCGCAGATCCATTTCCAGCATGTCCACCTTGAGGGCGGCGGCGCGCTCGAAGGCGAACAGGGTATTTTCCGGCCAGAGGCCGCGACCGCCGCGATGGGCGATCACCAGGGGTTGGTCGCCAAAGCCGGCGAGCACCGCGGGACGTTCCGCCGGGCGGCTGGTCAGGGCCAGCGCCAGCAGGGCGACGACGATGAGAAACAGCGGAGCGAGAAAGAATCGGGCGAGGCGCTTCATGTTGTTCTTATCCGTAAGACGTGGACGGGCGTGCCGAATCAAACGCGGGGACTATGACAAAGAGATGACGGCGGAGCGAGAGGGAGGTGATCGGGATGGGATGTGTGTCGGTCTTGAGAGGAAATCTGTAGGGGGCGGAAACCTGTAGCGGCGAATTTATTCGCCAAGCAGGCCGAAGGTCTGCCCTGAGAGATATCAGGGGGCAACTGCGCCGCCCTTGGCGAATGAATTCGCCTCTACATTGAGGCGAACGCTCATGCGAGAAATTCAGCTCGCCAGCAACCACACCCCGGCGCCAGCGGAAACGCCACCGGCAATGCGCACCAGCGGCGCGGCAGCTTGCGGCAGGACTCGCACCAGGCCGTAACCGGCGGCATGCAGGGTGGCGGTGGCGGCGATGAAGCCGGCAGCGTAGCCCCAGGGGCTGGCCAGGTCCGGCAGTTCCAGGCCGTGGGCAACGCCATGGGCCAGGGCGAACAGGGCGGTCAGGCCCATGGACAGCCACAGCGGCGGACGCACCGCCACGGCTACCAGCACGCCCAGGGCGAGCACCGAGCCGGCAATGCCGGTTTCCATCAGCGGCATCTCCACACCGGCAAAGCCGGCAAGGCCGCCCAGCAGCATGGTGCCGACGAACGCCAGGGGCAGCGCCCAGCACGCCTTGCCCTGCTGCTGCGCCGCCCAGAGGCCGACCGCGAGCATGGACAAGAGGTGATCGAGGCCGGTGACCGGGTGGGCAACACCCGCCATCAGGCCGGAATGGTCGTGGCCGGCATGGGCGAACGCCATGGCCGGGGTGAGGAACAGGGCGACGGCGAAAAGCGACTTGCGCAGGTTCATGGTGAAGCTCCTTTCACATGAGAACGGGAGTGGGGGATTACCTCCCTCACTCCCGGCCCTTCTCCCAGTGGGAGAGGGGAGTTAATGGGTGAGCAGGCCTTGTTTCTCGATGAAGGCGATGATCTCGTCGAGACCCTGGCCAACCTTCTGGTTGCTGAAGACGAAGGGGCGTTCGCCGCGCATCTTGCGGGCGTCACGGTCCATGACCTCCAGCGAGGCGCCGACCATGGGGGCGAGGTCCACCTTGTTGATCACCAGCAGGTCCGACTTGCAGATGCCGGGGCCGCCCTTGCGCGGCAGCTTGTCGCCGGCGGAGACGTCGATCACATAAATGGTCAGGTCGGAGAGTTCCGGGCTGAAGGTGGCGGACAGGTTGTCGCCGCCGGATTCCACCAGGATCAGGTCCAGACCGGGGAAGCGGCGGTTGAGCTGCTCCACGGCTTCCAGGTTGATCGAGGCGTCCTCGCGGATGGCCGTGTGCGGGCAGCCGCCGGTCTCGACACCGATGATGCGCTCAGGATCCAGAGCCTCGTTGCGCACCAGGAACTGGGCATCTTCCTGGGTGTAGATATCGTTGGTCACCACCGCCAGGTTGTAGCGGTCGCGCAGGGCGCGGCAAAGGGCCAGGGTCAGGGCGGTCTTGCCGGAACCGACCGGGCCGCCGATGCCGACGCGCAGGGGTTGGCTGTTCATATGCTGTGCATCTCCTAGGAACGGAACAGACGGCTGTATTGGCGCTCGTGCGCCATGCTCGCCAGGGCCAGGCCGAAGGCGGCACTGCCCCAACGCGCCGGGGGTATTTCACTGGCCGCGCGCTGGGCCTGCTCCAGGCAGGGCAGCAGGGCGGAGGTCAGGCGCTGGGCGGCTTGCTGGCCCAGCGGAAGGGTTTTCATCAGCACCGCCAGCTGGTTCTCCAGCCAGCCCCAGAGCCAGGCGGCGAGTGCGTCCTGCGGGTCGATGGACCAGGCGCGTGCGGCCAGGGCCCAGGCCACGGCCAAGCCGGGTTCATCCAGTTCGGCAAAGAGGGCGCGTGCGGCGTCGTCCTGCTCGGGCAGGTCATTCAGCAACTGGCGCAGGGAGTAGCCCATCTGCCGGCTTTCCAGCTGCAGCTCGCGGGTTTCGCGGCTGGCGCGGTGTCGCTCGGCGAGGGCTTTCAGCTCGCACCAGTCCTCGCGTGCGGCTGCCTCGCAATGGGCCAGCAGCAGGGGCGCCTCGAAGCGCGCCAGGTTGAGCAGCAGTTGGTCGGTGATCCAGCATGCTGCGCTGTCCGCGTCATGCACGTGTCCGCTGTCCACGGCCAGCTCCAGTCCTTGCGAGTAGCTGTAACCGCCAATGGGTAGTTGAGGGCTGGCGAGCCGAAGCAGCTGCCACGCCTTGTTCACTTGCGCACACCGAACTGATGCAGGCGCGGCGCGTAGCTGAAGTCGGCTTCGAGCTGATGGGAATGGTGATGGCCACCACCGTAGGCACCGTGCTCGGGCTGGAAGCCGGCTTCGATGTTTTCCACCGTGGCGCCCAGTTGTTGGAGCATTGCCTTGAGCACGTAGTCGTCCAGCAGACGCAGCCAACCATCGCCGATCTGCAGCGCGACGTGGCGGTTGCCGAGGTGGTAGGCGGCGCGGGTCAACTCGAAGGCGCTGGCGCAGGTGACGTGGAGCAGGGCTTCGGGACGGGCGCTGATGCGCACCACACGACCGTCCTGACTGCGCAGGCAATCGCCGTCGCGCAGCGGCGGCTGGCCACGTTCGAGGAACAGGCCGACGTCTTCGCCCTTTACCGTGAAGCAGCGTAGGCGGCTCTTGCTGCGCGCTTCATAGGTCAGCAGCAGCTCTTCGTCCCAGCTGGGTTGGGCTTCAATTCGTTCTTGGATGACCAGCATCGGGTTAATCCGGCAGTGTGCAATGCCGGGTGCTGAGCAAGGCCCTTGCCAAGATGGCAGGGCGCCTGTTCATGGGGGCTTTCGCGGGGGTGTGCCTGTCTGTGGGGCGCGGTGGCGGTCCGATATGGTGCGCCTCGCACCGATGCGGTGCGCGGGTGTTGTCGGGGCGGTCAGCTTTTGGGTTTGCCCGGTCCCAGCCAGTGCTTGCCGCCGATCATGATGAAGCGCAGCTGTTGGGTGATCTTGGCGGCGGGCAGCAGATGCGGCGGCAGGTTGTCGGCTGGCGGGTCGATGAGCTCGGGGAGGGTGGCGAATACCGTCTTCACGACCAGGTCGGCCACCAGGTCGAGGCAATCGTCATCCAGATGTGGCATGCGGTTGATCAGCTTGAGGTCGGCGGCCAGGTCGTCGGTGATGCGCTGGCGCAATGCGCCGATGGCCTGGCGCACGGGCTGGGAGCCGCCGTACTGCTCGCGGGCGAGGAAGAGGAACTGGCCGCGGTTGGCGAGCACTGCGTCGAGAAAGATGCGCACAGAGGCCTCGATGATGCCGCCCAGCTCGAATTCGTTGTGGCGCACCACGCGGATGGTGGCGCGGAAGGTCTCGCCGACTTCCTCGACCAGGGCCAGGCCCAGCTCGTCCATATCGTTGAAGTGGCGGTAGAAGCCGGTGGGGACGATACCGGCGTTGCGTGCCACCTCCCGCAGGCTCAGGCTGCCGAAGCCGCGGCCGCTGTCCATCAGGATGCGCGCGGCGTCCATCAGGGCGTGGCGGGTCTGCTGCTTCTGTTCCGAGCGTTGGGTCATGGGGCGCGGCCGTTGGCGAATGTGCGGCGCACTCTAGCAAAAGCACTTTGCGGGCGTCGAACTCGCTTCAGTGAACAAGTGTTGACTGTAATTTGGAAATTCGTGCAGCCTAGTGCACAACTGTTCACTAGAGCCATTCCATGCCCCTCATCCCCCTTTCCCTGGCGCGCCGTGCCAGTCCAGCACTGAGGCCTCTGCGTGCCTTGGCCGCCCTTGGCTGGCTGCAGGAAGCCGAACTGGACTGCCTGCTGCGCCATGTGCACCCAGTGCTGCGCCTGAACCGGGTGTTCGCACGGGTCGAAGCCCGCCGCTGGGTGGCCGACGACATGCTCGTCTTCGGCCTGCGCACCAACGGCAATGCGCTCGACTGGCGGCCGGGCCAGCATGTTCGCCTGTATCTGGAGCTGGATGGGGTGCGGCACGGCCGCAGCTACAGCCTGGTGGCGGTACAGCCCGATGGGCGCATCGAACTGGCGGTGAAGCGCCAGGCCGGCGGACGCCTGTCCAACTGGCTGCTGGACCGGCTGGAAGTGGGGGCCGTGCTGGAGCTGGACCCGGCCCATAGCGCGTTGGCCTGCGGGCCTCACGGTTTCGTAGCTGACGTGCATGACTGGTGGCAGGCAGCACCCCGCGAAGGCCGCTTGCAGGTGGAGGCCTTCACGCCACCGGCTCCGTCCGTTGAGACAGGCGAGGCGGTCCGCTTGCGCTTTGCCCGCTCCCATCAAGAGCTGCCGGGCAACAGCGCTGCGAATCTGCTGGAACAGGCCGAAGGCCATGGTTTGCGTCCGGCCCATGGCTGCCGCCAGGGCATCTGCGCCGTCTGTACCTGCCAACTGCTGGCCGGCAGTGTTCGCGACTTGCGCACCGGTGCCCTGACCCACGGGCCGGGGCTGCCGATCCGTCTGTGCATCAGCGCGCCGGTGGGCGATGTGGAACTGGAACTCTAGGACTCGAGATGCGAAACGACCGCGAACTCACCCCATCCGAACTCGATGCCTTCGGCGCAGAACTGGACGCCCTGCGCCAGCGCACCCTGGATGACCTGGGAGAGCCTGATGCCCGCTATATCCGCCGCATTCGTGCAACGGTGCGCTTCTGCTGCTGGAGCGGCCGCGCCTTGCTGCTGCTCGGCTGGTTCCCACCCACCTGGCTGTTGGGCGTGGCCCTGCTCGGGCTGGGCAAGGTCCTCGAAAACATGGAACTGGGCCACAACGTCATGCACGGCCAGTACGACTGGATGAACGACCCGGAACTGCGTGGCATCACGTACGAGTGGGACATTGCCGGCCCCTCGGATTTCTGGCGGCATACCCACAACCATATCCACCACAGCTACACCAACGTGCTGGGCATGGACGACGACGTCGGCTACGGCGTGGTGCGGCTGTTCCCCGAGCAACGCTGGAAACCCTTCTACCGCTGGCAACCGCTGTGGGTAACGCTGCAGGCGCTGCTCTTCCAGTATTCGGTGGCGGTACAACACCTGCGCCTGGACCAGTACTTCAAGGGGCGCATGAGTTTGGATGAACTACGCCCGCGGTTGCGCCAGTTCAAGGCCAAGGTGCTGCGCCAGTCGGTCAAGGACTATCTGGCCTTTCCCCTCCTGGCCCTGCTGGTGGGCAGCAGCGTTACTGCGGTGCTGGCAGGGAATCTGCTGGCCAACCTGCTCCGCAACCTCTGGACCTTCACCGTGATCTTCTGCGGCCACTTCACCGAGCGTGCGGTGCTGTTCCCGCCCAGCGTGGTGGAAGGGGAAAGCCGCGGTCACTGGTACCTGCGTCAGCTGCGTGGCTCCAGCAACCTGGAGGGTGGGCCGCTGTTCCATATCCTGACCGGTAACCTCAGCCACCAGATCGAACACCACCTGTTTCCCGACCTACCGGCGCGGCGCTATGCCGAGATGGCCAAGGCAGTGCGTGAAATCGCGGGGCGTTATGGACAGGTCTACAACAGTGGGCGTCTGTCGGTGCAGTTCGGCAGTGTCGTGCGGCGGATCTGGACGTACCGGCTGGCGTGATGTCGCGAATGAATGCGCCCTTGTAGGTTGGGCCGGGCGGTGTTTCGCAGAGGAACGAAGCCCAACAGTGCGAGGTGGGGCATTGCGTCGTTGGGCCGCTGTGCGGCCTTGGCGAATGAATTGGCTATGTCTGCATGACGTGTTGTAGGTAGCTGCATTGCCCGTAGGAGCTGGCTTGCCAGCGAATGGCGGCGTTTCGCTGGCAAGCCAGCTCCTACAAGGCACTTGGCCAGAAGGTAAGTCGCTCGCAACAGCTAACGCAGGCATAGCGAATGAATTCGCCCCTACAGGGGAAGGTTCATCCAGCTTCGGATATCAAACAATAAAGCCCGGCATGCGCCGGGCTTGAAGGGGGGGCGAGCAGGGATCAGCTGACGCGCTGGGCCTGCAGCAGACGATCCGAACCGCCTTCGGCGACGCGGAAGGCATGGGTACGGTCGGAGCCATCTTCGGCTACGCGGAAGCCCTGAGTACGGTCAGAGCCACCTTCGGCGACGCGGTTGGCACCGGTGCGATCGGAACCGCCTTCAGCGACGCGGTCCAGCACCATGAAGCCACCTTCAGCCGCCACCGGCTCGATGACCTGGAGGGTGGTGGCTTCCCGGGACTCACCCAGCACCGGCTGGGAGTCAGACGGCAGGGCGAAGACGGAGGTGCTCAGGGCGGCGATGAACAGGGCGGCGAAGGCTTGGGTTTTCATGATCGTGGGCTCCTCAAGGGGGCTGGAAACTGGGTACGGAGCCAATCTTACGGATGGGGCGCTGATTAAGAAGTGATCACTCTAGATAGAGACCATCAACGTCGTTGATGGTCCGGTGAGCGCTTTATAATCAATGCCTTGCGGCAATTTTCCCGATTCGGGCAATGTGCTCCCGGCCATGGTGCGGAGCATCTCCGCGCATTTGTGGGTCGATAAAGCATGGATAAAGCGCAGCCTTGGCAGGGGCTGCCGTGGGCAACGGGGAGAAGGGCATGACACGAAGTCTTCGCATCCTGGGCAGGGTGCTGCTGGTTCTGACGCTGCTGTTGGCGGCCTTGCTGGTGCTGGTTGGCACGTTCGACTGGAACCGCATCAAGCCCGCGCTCAACGAACGGGTGTCTGCTGAGCTGGGACGGGTGTTCGCCATCGAAGGGGACCTCAGCGTGATCTGGCAGCGCGAAGATGGCGAAGGTGGCTGGCGGGCGCTGGTGCCCTGGCCGCATTTCGTTGCCGAGCAGTTGCGCCTGGGCAATCCCGAGTGGGCCAAGGGCGGCGATTTCGTCAGCCTGGAACGGGTGGAGTTTCGAGTCGCCCCGCTGCCGCTGCTTTGGCAGCAACTGAGCATTCCGCGTATCGAACTGGGTGGCCCCCGGGCCAGCGTTCGACGACTGGCCGATGGTCGCAACAACTGGAGCTTCGAGTTGCCGGCCAAAGCCGCGGGGGCAGAGGACGAGGCCTCCGGCTGGAGCCTCGATATCGGCACCATCGGTTTCGACAAGGGACAGGTCCAGGTGGATGACGCGCTGACCCATACGCGCCTTGATGTCCTCGTTGATCCCCTCGGCAAGCCCATCCCTTTCAGCGAGCTCATGCCGGCCAAGGGGGCCAGGCCCGCCACGGTCGCCGCCCAGGACTACGCCTTCGGCTGGCAGGCCAAGGGCCGCTACAAAGGCCAGCCGCTCAACGGCAAAGGCAAGGTGGGCGGGTTGCTGGCGCTGCAAAATGCCGACCTGCCGTTCCCGCTCCAGGCTGAGATCAAGGCGGGTGACACCCGCATCACCCTGCTGGGCACCCTGACCGACCCGCGCGAGCTCGGTGCCCTGGACCTGCGTTTACAGCTTTCCGGCAAGAGCTTGGCGCAGCTCTATCCGCTCACCGGCGTAACCCTGCCGGAAACCCCGGCCTATTCCACCGATGGCCGGCTAGTGGCCCGGTTGAAGGAGCCCGGCGGTGCGACATTCCATTACCAGGGCTTCAACGGCCGGATCGGCGGCAGCGATATCCGCGGCGACCTCACCTATGTGGCGAGCCAGCCGCGGCCCAGGCTTTCCGGCGTCCTGGCGTCGGAGCAGCTGCGCTTTGCCGACCTGGCGCCGCTGATCGGTGCCGACTCTCGAGCCGGGCAGCAGGCCCGTGGCGTGGCCGCCCGGCAACCGACGGACAAGGTGCTGCCGGTGGAGGAATTCCGCACCGAGCGCTGGCGGGCGATGGATGCCGACGTGACCTTCACCGGCAAACGCATCCAGCACAGTGAGAAACTGCCCGTCACCGACCTCACTACCCATGTGTTGCTCGACGACGGCCAGCTCAGCCTGGAGCCCCTGCGTTTCGGCGTGGCAGGAGGCACCCTGGATGCCACCATCCAACTCGACGGCAGGCGCGCGCCATTGACCGGCAAGGCGCAGCTCAAGGCCCGGCATTTCAAGCTCAAGGCGCTGTTTCCCAGCGTCCAGTCCATGCGCAACAGCCTGGGCGAGCTGAACGGCACGGCGGATGTCTCAGGCACCGGCAACTCCGTGGCGGCATTGCTGGGCACGGCCAACGGCAACCTGCAGATGCTGGTCAATGACGGCACCATCAGCCGCAACCTGATGGAGATCGCCGGGCTCAACGTCGGCAACTACCTGGTGGGCAGGCTGTTCGGCGACGAAGAAGTGAAGATCAACTGCGCGGCGGCGGATCTTGGCCTGAAGGACGGCCTGATGACTCCGCGACTGTTCGTCGTCGATACCGAGAATGCGCTGGTGCGGATCGACGGTAATGCCAACTTCCGCAACGAGCGGCTGGACCTCAGCGTCAATCCGGATTCCAAAGGCGTGCGGGTGTTTTCCCTGCGATCGCCGCTCTACGTGCGCGGGACCTTCAAACATCCCCAGGCCGGGGTGCAGACGGTGCCTTTGATGGTCCGTGGCGCGGGCATGCTGGCGTTGGGGGTGGCGGTGGCGCCCGCAGCGGCTCTCTTGGCCCTGGTGGCGCCAGCGGCGGGCGGAGGCGAGGACAATGCCTGTGCGCCGCTGCTCAAGCAGGTGGGTAAGCGCTAGGGGCGCGTCAGAGTTGGTCGCGTTCGGCCTGTTCGCGCTGGCTGCAGGTCATGAAGCCCTTGTGGCGCACCCGGCCGGTGCTGTCGAAGCTGATGTGGTAGGGCTGCTGGTGACCCTGCTCGTTGAGGATGTAGTTGTTGCAGGAGCCCGGATGCACGCTGCGCTGGACGATGGAGGAGGGGCGCCCGCCGATGATCAGCACCTGCTGTCGGCTCATGCCGGGTTCGACTTCATTCACCAGCGGCTGGTTGCGGAAAGTGATGTAGTCCGTGGGGTTTTCGATCTTGCTGGCGCAGCCCGCCATCGATGCCAGGGCACAAGCCATGACAAGCGCTTGCTTGTACATCATGGGTCCTCAAGGTTAACGCAGTTGAAACACTGCGCTTGGAACACCGGAAAGTGGGGAGAGTTCGCCCGAGAACGCCGGGAGGACGATCAGGCGATGGACGGCATTGCGCCAGTAGCTGGCTAAATGCCCGAGGAGAAGCCTGGAAGCCTCGGCTGGCGAGGCTTCCAGATACGGTGATGGCAACCTGGTGGGATTCGCCTGGGCGGCCTCGATAAGGCGGATCAATAACCGCCGCCGTGCTCGACCTTCTTCTGGGCCTTCTCGAGTTCGAGCTGCTCCCGCTGCTCGCAGGTCATGAAGCCTTGCTCCTCGACCCGGCCACTGCCGTCGAAGCTGACATGGTAGGCCTGCTGGTGACCGTCCTGATTGAGGATGTAGTTGTTGCAGATGCCCGGGTTGACCTTGCGGCGGATCGAGGAAGATGGCGGACCGCCGATGTTGCGCACCTGCGTTTCGGTCATGCCTTCGTCCACCTGCTTGACCAGCGGCTGGTTACGGTAGGTGTAGTAATCGGTGGGGTTTTCCATCTTGCTGGCGCAGCCGACCGTGGAGGCCAGGGCGCAGGCCAGCAGGATCGCTTGCTTGCTCATGGCGGATCTTCCCTATCTGGCGCGGGCTTGTCCCGCGATGGGATTGAGCCTAGCAGGCAGCTGGAAAAACGACCTGAGTGGCCGCTGCGTCCCGGCGGCTGGCGTCGGGACGGTGTGTCGATGTTCGGTCAGCCGTAACGTTTCTTGGCCTCGATGGCCAGGCCGCTGCCGATGCTGCCGAACAGGTTGCCCTCCACCTGGCGGGCATTGGGCAGCATGGCGGCAACGCTCTGGCGCAGTGCTGGGATACCGCTGGAACCGCCGGTGAAGAACAAGGTGTCGACCTGGTCGGCGCTGATGCCGGCCTGGACCAGCAGCCCATCGACGCTGGCGCGAATGCGCACCAGCAGGTCGTCGATGGCGCTCTCGAACAGCGCGCGGGTCAGCTCCACGTCCAGGCCCGGCTCAATGCGCGCCAGATCGATGCGGCGCCTCTTCGCTTCGGTCAGTTCGATCTTACTGTCTTCCACCTGCATGGCCAGCCAATGGCCGGCGCGCTGCTCGATCAGGCTGAACAGGCGGTCGATGCCGGTGGCGTCGACGATGTCGTAGCGCATGTTCTTCAATGCCAGCTGCGACTTCTGCGCATACACGGCGTTGATGGTGTGCCAGGTAGCCAGGTTCAGGTGGTAACTGGTAGGCATCAACGCGTCGCTCTTCATCCGACTGCCGTAGCCGAACAGCGGCATCACGCCGGCCAGCGAGAGCTGCTTGTCGAAGTCGGTACCGCCGATGTGCACGCCGCCAGTGGCGAGGATATCGTCCTGGCGCTCGGCCACTTCACGGCGCCGGGGCGACAGACGTACCAGGGAGAAGTCCGAGGTACCACCGCCGATGTCGACGATCAGCACCAGCTCTTCGCGCTCGATACCGCGCTCGTAGTCGAAGGCCGCGGCAATCGGTTCGTATTGGAAGGACACGTCCTTGAAGCCGAGTTTCTGCGCGACTGCCACCAGGGTGTTCTGGGCCTCCTGGTCGGCTTCTGGGTCTTCATCCACGAAGAACACCGGACGGCCCAGTACCACTTGCTCGAACTCGCGGCCAGCAGCGGCTTCGGCCCTCTGCTTGAGTTGGCCGATGAACAGGCCCAGCAGGTCCTTGAAGGGCAGGGCGTTGCCCAGCACAGTGGTCTCGCTCTTCAGCAGGGGCGAGCCCAGCAGACTCTTCAGCGAGCGCATCAGGCGGCCTTCGTAGCCCTCCAGATACTCGTTCAGAGCCTGGCGGCCATAGGCCGGACGGCGCTCCTCGGTGTTGAAGAACACCACCGAGGGCAGGGTGATCTTGTCGTCCTCCAGGGCGATCAGCGGTTCCGCATCCGGGCGCCACCAGCCAACGGTGGAGTTGGAGGTTCCGAAGTCGATGCCCAGGGCCTGGGCGGGGAGGACGTTGCTCATGTCGCGGGTGTTCCGGCAAAAAACGGCCGCGCAGTTTACGCGAGCAACACGGGGTTGTCCGGCACAGTTCGTCCGTGAGCTGTTGGCTGAAGATGGACTAGATATAGGCCAACAGCCGCCCCGCCGACATTGCCCCGCACCAGATCAGGATCGATAGCGCTGCCTGCAGTCGTCCCGCGGGGGGCGGCCGCAGGTCCCAGTCAGCCAGGCGTTGGCTCCAGCTGGCGCGAAACAGCAAGGCATTGACGATCCCCAGCCCCACCAGCAGCAGCTTGAGCTGCAGCAGCCAATTGCCGGTGAGCGGCCCGGCGTCGGCGGTGAACAGGCAGAACCCGGTGAACAGCAGGAGCAGCAGTCCGGCGATGGCGATCGGGGTGAGGCGACGAGAGACTTCCGGTAGCGGAACGTCACGAGCGAATCCGAGCAGACGCAAGTCGAGCAGAATCATCGACCCCAGCAACATCACCAGCCCTGCCAGGTGCAGCAGGTTGGCCGCCGGGTAGAGCAGCGTTGATTCGCGCATCAGCGCACCGAAGTTGGACGCCTCCAGACGTTCCGCCCAAGGCAGGATGAACTCCATCGGCGCCTCAGCGCAGCTCTACCGTGCGTCCGTTGACGATGACCCGCTCGGCGCGGATTTCCGCCTCGCCGTCCTTGCGCGGGTAGCCAACTATGGTCACTCGCCTGCCGGGCAGGAGGTCCGCCTCGGGCAACCCACGTGCCGCCATACGGCTGATGGGTGCCAGCACCACGTGCCACTCGCGTCCGTCGTAGTCGATGGTGAGATGGGCGTGGGGGTTGCGGTAGGAGAGTTCCTTGACGGGGGCCTCGATGGTCAGCGGCTTGTCGGCGTCGTAGGAACTCCAGCCGTGATGGGCGAAGGCGGCCGTGGCGCCAAGCACCAGGGCGAAGAAGGCTAGCAGCAGGGCAAGTTTTCTCATGGCGTTGGCCTCCAGGCAGCGACCCGCAAAGCCTAGGCGCTCTGCGTGTTCGCCGCCTCCTAGGCAGTATCCGGAAACACAATGATCGGCCTTGCGGTGCGTGCCGGCGTTCCCCGGATTTCATCCGGGCTTGGGGTTTCGATCAGGCCATCCAGCCCAGCGTCAACGCGGCCAACGCGAGGTAGCGGCCAGCCTTGGCCAGGGTCACCAGCAACAGGAACACCCAGAAGGATTCCCGCATCACCCCGGCCACCAGGGTCAGCGGATCGCCGATCAGCGGCACCCAGGCCAGCAGCAGCGACCAGCGTCCATAGCGGTGGTAGAGGGCTTGTGCCTTCGCCAACTGCCCCGGCTTCACCGGAAACCAGCGGCGGTCATGGAAGTGCTCCAGATAGCGCCCCAGCCACCAGTTCACCAGCGAGCCCAGCACATTGCCGACGGTCGCCACCGCCACCAGCGCCCAGGCCGGATGGGACTTGGCCAGCAGCAGCGCGACCAGCACGGCTTCCGATTGCAGGGGGAGCAGGGTGGCGGCGCCGAAGGCGGAGAGGAACAGGCCCGGGTAGGCCGCAAGTGCCAGCACGGCAACGTCTCGAAAGGGGGGGCGTCAGTGTGGCGGCCGACGAAGTGTTGGACAAGTCGGGTGGCGCTTAAGCGAACTGAAAGACTGATCCGTTAGAATGGGTGCAGTCTGACAATGGAAAAACGGGGGCGTCGACTCCAGAGTTACGGAGCCGGCTTCATCCTGACCCCCCTTCTGATCTTTGGTGCCCTTTATGCGTAGAGCTTCTCATCACGAGTTGCGCACGGCCTTTCGTGCGCTGCTGGACTCGGATTCCTGTTATCACACCGCTTCGGTGTTCGACCCCATGTCCGCCCGCATCGCCGCTGACCTCGGTTTCGAAGTCGGCATCCTCGGCGGTTCGGTCGCGTCCCTGCAGGTGCTCGCGGCACCTGACTTTGCCCTGATCACCTTGAGCGAATTCGTCGAGCAGGCCACCCGTATTGGCCGCGTCTCGCGCCTGCCGGTGATCGCCGATGCTGACCACGGCTACGGCAACGCGCTTAACGTGATGCGTACGGTGGTCGAGCTGGAACGTGCGGGCATCGCCGCACTGACCATCGAAGACACCCTGCTGCCGGCCCAGTTCGGTCGCAAGTCCACTGACCTGATCTCGGTGGAAGAGGGCGTGGGCAAGATCCGCGCGGCCCTGGAAGCGCGCGTCGATCCGGACCTCGCCATCATCGCCCGCACCCACGCCGGGGTGTTGGGCGTGGAAGAAGTGATCAAGCGCACCAAGGCTTACCAGGCTGCCGGTGCCGACGGCATCTGCATGGTCGGCGTGGCCGACTTCGAACACCTGGAGCAGATCGCCGAGCACCTGAGCATCCCGCTGATGCTGGTCACCTACGGCAACCCGAAGTTACGCGACAACGACCGCCTCGCCCGTCTTGGTGTGCGCATCGTGGTCAACGGCCATGCCGCCTACTTCGCCGCCATCAAGGCCACCTACGACTGCCTGCGCGAGCAGCGCCAGATCGCTACCGGCCTTGAACTCACTGCTACCGAACTGACCCACAAGTACACCCTGCCCGAGGACTACATCATCTGGGCCGAGGAGTTCATGGACGTGAAGGAATAGCGCGACCTCCACTTGTCGCCTTGCGACCGCCCCCCTTGCAAAAGGCCAGAAGAAAGCCCAAATCTTCCACTGGGCCTTGAGCAAGCGGGAGGTCAGCATGGCCAGTGGTTGGGCCGGCGACGGCGCCGTCCAGGAACAGATCGACAGCACTATCGAAGATGCCATCCAGCGCGCGCGCAGCCAGTTGCCGAAAGGCGAGAGCCTGACGCACTGCGAAGAATGCGATGCGCCGATTCCCGAAGCCCGGCGCAAGGCGATTCCCGGCGTACGGCTGTGTGTTGCCTGCCAGACCGAGCACGACAGGGAAAACGCCGCCTTCACCGGGTACAACCGGCGGGGGAGCAAGGATAGTCAGTTGCGTTGAGCGGCGGTCTCAGCTTCGGTTCCGGGCGCTCTCATAGACCGAACCACGTTCGCGTTTGCCGACGCTGATCACCACCACAGTGATTCGCCCCTCTTCGACGCGATACACCAGGCGATATCCGGCTGATCGAAGTTTGATCTTGAAGCAGTCAGGCATCCCGTGAAGGGCGTCGCCCTGAACTCGCGGCCGTTGCAGACGCTCTTTCAGCTTTCTCTTGAATTGATCCCGGACGGTGTCGCCGAGCTTGCGCCATTCCTTGAGCGCCGAGGGCAGGAACTCCAGTTCATAGGTCATCGAGGCTGACTTTCACTCCCTTCTCGTGGGCGCGGCTGCGGACGATTTCGGCCAGCGCCTGGTCGTCCAAATACTCCATCAAGGCTTCGAAGGTTTCAGCCGGAACCATGTAGGCCATGACTTTGTTGTGGTTGAGAACCGCGACTGGGGAACCTTTGGCTCCGGACACCACGGCAGACGGATTCTTCTTCAACTCGGAAACGCTGACGGCAACGTCGGCAAGAACGTTTTGCATGAATTTGGCTCCTATATATGGAGCCAAATTCTGGTCTTTTTATTGGTTTGACTCAAGTGCTGCCGATTGAGTTGAGCGCAACGAAACCCAATAGCCGATTTCAGAACAGGAAATACCGCTGCGCCAACGGCAAAACGTCCGCCGGTTCGCACCAGAGCAACAGACCGTCGGCTTTCACCTGGTAGTTCTGCGGATCGACCTCGATGGTCGGGGTGTAGTCGTTGTGGATCAGGTCCTGCTTCTTCACTGTGCGGCAGCCCTTCACCACGCCGATCTTCTTCTGCAGGCCCAGCTGCGCCGGTACGCCGGCCTCGAACGCCGCCTGGCTGATAAAGGTGATGCTGGTGGCATGGCGGCTGCCGGCGTAGCTCGCGAACATCGGCCGGTAGTGCACCGGTTGCGGGGTGGGGATGGAGGCGTTGGCGTCGCCCATCAGGCTGGCGGCAATGGCGCCACCCTTGAGGATCAGCGTCGGCTTCACGCCGAAGAAGGCCGGGCGCCAGAGCACCAGGTCCGCCCACTTGCCCACTTCCACCGAGCCCACTTCATGGCTGATGCCATGGGTGATGGCGGGGTTGATGGTGTACTTGGCGATGTAGCGCTTGGCGCGGAAGTTGTCGTTGCCGGGAACATCCTCGGGCAGTGCGCCGCGCTGTTTCTTCATCTTGTCGGCGGTCTGCCAGGTGCGGGTGATGACTTCGCCCACGCGCCCCATGGCCTGGCTATCGGAACTAATCATGCTGAAGGCACCGAGGTCGTGAAGGATGTCTTCGGCGGCGATGGTTTCGCGGCGGATGCGGCTTTCGGCGAAGGCCACGTCCTCGGCGATGCTCGGGTCCAGGTGGTGGCAGACCATGAGCATGTCCAGGTGCTCGTCGATGGTATTGCGGGTGAACGGCCGGGTCGGGTTGGTCGAACTGGGCAGCACGTTGGAGAAGCCGCAGGCCTTGATGATGTCCGGGGCGTGGCCGCCGCCGGCGCCTTCGGTGTGGTAGGTGTGGATGGTGCGGCCCTTGAACGCGCCGAGGGTGGTTTCGACGAAGCCGGATTCGTTCAGCGTGTCGGTGTGGATGGCCACCTGCACGTCGTACTGGTCGGCGACTGACAGGCAATTGTCGATGGCCGCCGGGGTGGTGCCCCAGTCCTCGTGGAGCTTGAGGCCGATGGCGCCGGCCTTCACCTGTTCGATCAGGGGTTCAGGCAGCGACGCGTTGCCCTTGCCGGTGAAGCCAATGTTCATCGGGAAGGCGTCGGCGGCCTGGAGCATGCGCGCCATGTGCCAGGGTCCGGAGGTGCAGGTGGTGGCGTTGGTGCCGGTGGCAGGTCCCGTGCCGCCACCGATCATGGTGGTGACGCCGCTCATGAGCGCTTCTTCGATCTGTTGCGGGCAGATGAAGTGGATGTGGGTGTCGATGCCACCCGCGGTGAGGATCATGCCCTCGCCGGCGATGACCTCGGTGCTGGCGCCAACGGCAATGGTGACGTCGGGCTGGATGTCCGGGTTGCCTGCTTTGCCGATAGCGGCGATGCGCCCGTCCTTGAGGCCGACGTCGGCCTTGACGATGCCCCAGTGGTCGATGATCAGCGCGTTGGTGATCAGGGTGTCGACCACGTCCGCTGCCAGCAACTGGCCCTGGCCCATGCCATCGCGAATGACCTTGCCGCCGCCGAACTTCACTTCTTCGCCGTAGGTGGTGAAGTCCTTCTCGACCTCGATCCACAGGTCAGTGTCGGCCAGGCGCACCTTGTCGCCGACGGTGGGGCCGAACATGTCGGCATAGGCTTGTCTGCTGATTTTCATTTTGTGTACTTCCGTTGATTCCGTGAGGGGGGGCGGCTTCCCTCTCCCCCGGCCCCTCTCCCAAGGGGCGAGGGGAGCTAGGTCACAGCGCGCCCATCACCCGGCCGGCGAAGCCGAACACGCGGCGGGCGCCGGCCAGGTCGACCAGCTCCACCTCGCGGCTCTGGCCGGGCTCGAAGCGCACGGCGGTGCCGGCCGGGATGTTCAGGCGCATGCCGCGCGCGGCGGCACGGTCGAAGGCGAGCGCGTCGTTGGTTTCGAAGAAGTGGTAGTGGGAGCCGACCTGGATCGGCCGGTCGCCGGTATTGGCCACGGAGAGGGTCAGGGTGCGGCGGCCGGCGTTGAGTTCGATCTCGCCGTCCTGGATCTGGTATTCGCCGGGGATCATCAGGTCACTCCAGGATGAGTTGCATGAAGGTGAGGTCGAGCCAGCGACCGAACTTGCGGCCCACCTGGGGCATCTGCCCGGTGGTGACGAAGCCGAGGCGTTCGTGCAGGCGGATGGAGGCGGCGTTCTCGCGCTCGATGGCGGCCACCATCACGTGCAGCCCGGCCTGACGGGCGCGTTCGATCAGCGCCTGCATCAGTGCCGGGCCGAGGCCTTGGCCGCGCTGGTCGCCGCGCACGTACACCGAATGCTCCACGGTATGGCGGAAGCCCTCGATGGTGCGCCAGGTGCCGTAGCTGGCGTAGCCCAGCACTTCGCCCGCAGCGTTCACCGCCACCAGCACCGGAAAGCCGGCGGCGGTACGCTCGGCCAGCCAGGCGTGGCGGTTGGCCAGGTCCACCAGGGTTTCGTTCCAGATCGCCGTGGTGTGCTCCACGGCGTCGTTGTAGATAGCGAGGATGCCGGGCAGGTCGGCCTCGACGGCGTCGCGAATCACGTAAGACATAACGGGCCTCAGGCAATCGGCTGGTGCACGGTCACCAGCTTGGTGCCGTCGGGGAAGGTGGCCTCGATCTGGATTTCCGGGATCATCTCCGGCACGCCTTCCATCACTTGGTCACGGGCGAGCAGGGTGGTGCCGAAGTGCATCAGCTCGGCCACGGTCTGGCCGTCGCGGGCACCTTCCAGCAGGGCGGCGGAGATGAACGCCATGGCTTCCGGGTAGTTGAGCTTCAGGCCACGGGCCAGGCGCCGTTCGGCCACCAGGCCAGCGGTGAAGATCAGCAGCTTGTCTTTCTCTCTTGGGGTGAGGTCCATCAGGTACTCCAGATGCGAGGAGGCACGGCCTCGCGGCCGAGCAAGGCAGGGCGCAACAAGCGCCAGAGGTCGATCAGCCAGGCGCGGGCGTGCAGCGCCTCGGAAGCGAGGCAGCGGGCCACCAGCAGGCCGGGCAATTGGGTCAGGTCGCCCCGCACCTGGCCAGAGGCGGCACAGGGCAGTTCGCGGCAGCGTTCGAGCAGGTCGGAGTCGATCTCGCCGGTGGCGATCAGGGTGGCGAACACCGGTTGGCCGGCGAGACCGATGGGGGAATCGAGCAAGCCGTCGTTGCCCTCGATGCGCTGGCGTTCGTGCCAGATCAGCGTGCCGTTGCGAAGGATATCCAGATACGCCTGGAAGTGGCCGTCGGCGAAACGTTCGCGGGCAGCGGGGCGGCCGAGGGCGACCATGTCCCAGTAGAACAGGCGGGCGTCGTCGGCCAGTTCGATGCGGGTCTCGAGTTCGGCCTGGGCTCCGGAGAAGACGATAGTTTCCTGGGGCAGCCACTCCAGGGTCGCGCCCGCTTCAACACTCAGCTCGACGCGCTGGAAGGCCGGGCCGGCGGCGCGGTACCACTTGGCTGCGCCGGGGCTGGTGAGCTGCGCCCAGGCACCTTCACCGACGCGGGCGGAGATATCCAGGCGATCACCGCCGGCAATGCCGCCGGGCGGATGGACGATGATGTGCTGGCACACCTGCGGGCCTTCGGCGTGCAGGTGTTTCTGCACCCGCAGCGGGCCAATGTGCCGACGCTGTACCGGGCGTGTGGTGGCGCCGTCGAGCGCATAGGCCAGCTCCAGCTCGGCGTGCCAGCTGGGGGTGAAGAGGGCGGTGTCGGCAGATGCGTTCATGGATCGTTCTTGTAGGGTGGGTTAGCCGCGAAGCGGCGTAACCCACGCGGTGCAAAGGTTCGGGTACATCATATGGTCACCAGGCCGCGCACGCCCTCGGCTTCCATGTTTTCTCCACGTCCCTGCTGGATGATTTCGCCCCGGCTCATCACCAGGTACTGGTCGGCCAGTTCGGCGGCGAAGTCGTAGAACTGCTCCACCAGCAGGATGGCCATGTCGCCGCGCTCGGCGAGCTTGCGGATCACCGCGCCGATCTCCTTGATCACCGAGGGCTGGATGCCTTCGGTGGGCTCATCGAGGATCAACAGACGCGGCTGGCTGGCCAGGGCGCGGCCGATGGCGAGCTGCTGCTGTTGGCCGCCGGAGAGGTCGCCGCCGCGGCGGTGCTTCATCTCGCGCAGCACGGGGAAGAGTTCGTAGATGGATTCCGGCACCGCCTTGGCTTGGCCGGCGGAAAAGCGGGAAAGGCCCATCAGCAGGTTCTCTTCCACCGTCAGGCGCGGGAAGATCTCGCGGCCCTGGGGCACGTAGGCGATGCCGGCGTG
Source organism: Pseudomonas sp. OTU5201 (assembly GCF_038440135.1). NCBI lineage: Bacteria > Pseudomonadati > Pseudomonadota > Gammaproteobacteria > Pseudomonadales > Pseudomonadaceae > Pseudomonas > Pseudomonas sp. OTU5201. The sequence continues at coordinate 39,632 of NZ_JASATC010000006.1, forward strand.
CACCCGCTGGTGCGGCTTGAAACCGGTGATGGCGCGGCCTTCCCAATTCACCGCGCCTTCCTTGGCCGGAATCAGGCCCATCAGGCATTTCAGCAGGGTGGTCTTGCCCACCCCGTTGCGCCCGAGCAGGCAGGTGACTTCACCAATCTTCGCGTCGAACGACAGGCCACGGAGGATGTGGCTGCCGCCGTAGTACTGGTGGAGCTTGTCGACTGTCAGCATGTCGATGTCCTTGTCTTTGCGTAGGGTGGATCGCGCTTCATCGATCCACCCTGCAAGGCGGTGGATGAGAAAAGCGTCATCCACCCTACGAGTGTTGTTTCTTCAGCGGCCGAGGTAGACCTCGATCACTTGTTCGTTGGCCTGCACGTCGGCCAGCGAGCCCTCGGCCAGCACATGGCCCTGGTGCAGCACGGTGACGTGGTCGGCGATTGAGCCGACGAAGCCCATGTCGTGTTCCACCACCATCAGCGAGTGCTGGCCAGCGAGGCCCTTGAACAGCTCGGCGGTGAACTCGGTTTCGGCGTCGGTCATGCCCGCCACCGGCTCGTCGAGCAACAGCAGTTGCGGGTCTTGCATCAGCAGCATGCCGATCTCGAGGAACTGCTTCTGGCCGTGGGACAGCAGCCCCGCCGGGCGATTGCGCGAGGCTTCCAGGCGGATCACCGCGAGCACCTCGTCGATGCGGTCCTTCTGCTCGCCCGACAGCTTCGCCCGCAGGCTGGCCCAGACGGATTTGTCGGTCTTCTGTGCCAGCTCCAGGTTCTCGAACACCGACAGCGCTTCGAACACCGTGGGTTTCTGGAACTTGCGGCCGATGCCGGCCTGGGCGATTTCCACTTCGCTCATGCGGGTGAGGTCGAGGGTTTCGCCGAACCAGGCCTTGCCGGTATCGGGGCGGGTCTTGCCGGTGATCACGTCCATCAGCGTGGTCTTGCCGGCGCCGTTGGGGCCAATGATGCAGCGGAGTTCGCCGACCCCGATGTAGAGGTTGAGGTCGCGCAGCGCCTTGAAGCCGTCGAAGCTGACGCTGATGTCTTCCAGGGTGAGGAGGGTGCCGTGGCGAACATCCAGGCCCTGGCCGGCAACATGGCCAAGGCCCAGGGCATCGCGGCCGCTGCCGGCATCGCGGCCGCTGCCGGCATCGCGGTTGGGGTCGAAGGCGGGTTCGAGCATGAGTTCGGGTACCGGGGTTGCACGCATCATTTATCTCCCTTTCTGACGAGGCCGATCACGCCTTTGGGGAGGTACAACGTGACGAGGATGAACAGGGCGCCGAGGAAGAACAGCCAGTACTCCGGGAAGGCCACGGTGAACCAGCTCTTCATGCCGTTGACCAGGCCTGCGCCGAGCAGCGGGCCGATGAGCGAGCCGCGCCCGCCCAGGGCAACCCACACCGCCGCCTCGATGGAGTTGGTGGGCGACATCTCGCTGGGGTTGATGATGCCCACCTGGGGCACGTAGAGCGCGCCGGCCAGGCCGCAGAGCACGGCTGACAGCACCCAGATGAACAGCTTGTAGCCGCGCGGGTCGTAGCCGCAGAACATCAGGCGGTTCTCGGCGTCGCGCAGGGCGGTGAGCACGCGGCCGAACTTGCTCCGCGCCAGGCGCCAGCCGAGCAGCAGGCTGCCCGTCAGCAGGACCACGGTGGCGAGGAACAGCACGGCACGGGTGCCCGGCGCCGTGATGTCGAAGCCGAGGATGCGGCGGAAGTCGGTGAAGCCGTTGTTGCCCCCGAAACCGGTTTCGTTGCGGAAGAACAGCAGCATGCCGGCAAAGGTCAGCGCTTGGGTCATGATCGAGAAGTACACGCCCTTGATCCGCGAGCGGAAGGCGAAGAAGCCGAACACCAGGGCCAGCAGACCGGGTGCCAGCACCACCAGGCACATGGCCCAGAGGAAGTGTTGGGTGCCGGCCCAATACCAGGGCAGTTCGGTCCAGGCGAGGAAACTCATGAAGGCCGGTAGGCCGTCACCTGCCGCTTCGCGCATCAGGTACATGCCCATGGCGTAGCCGCCGAGCGCGAAGAACAAGCCATGGCCGAGGGACAACAGCCCCGCATAGCCCCAGACCAGGTCCAGGGCGAGGGCGACGATGGCGTAGCAGAGGATCTTGCCCACCAGGGTCAGGGTGTAGGCCGAAACCTGCAGCGGGTTGTCTGCCGGCAGCAGGTGCAGCAGCGGCAGGGCCAGCAAAACCGCCAGCACCAGGCTGCCGATGGCCAGCGAGGTGCGCGGGCCGAGGGTGGTCGTGGCGCGGGCGAGCAGGGTCTGGTTGAGGGGTTGAGTCATCAGTCGATCACCCTGCCTTTGAGTGCGAAGAGTCCCTGCGGGCGCTTCTGGATGAAGAGGATGATCAGCGCCAGGATCAGAATCTTGCCCAGCACGGCGCCAATCTGCGGTTCGAGGATCTTGTTCGCCACGCCGAGGCCGAAGGCGGCCATGACGCTGCCAGCGAGTTGGCCGACGCCGCCCAGCACCACCACCAGGAACGAATCGATGATGTAGCCCTGACCGAGGTCGGGGCCGACGTTGCCGACCTGCGACAGCGCCACGCCGCCGAGACCGGCGATGCCGGAGCCGAGCCCGAAGGCCAGCATGTCGACACGGCCGGTGGGTACGCCGCAGCAGGCGGCCATGTTGCGGTTCTGGGTGACCGCGCGGACGTTGAGGCCGAGACGGGTCTTGTTCAGCAGCAGCCAGGTCAGCGCCACCACGAAGAGGGCGAAGCCGATGATGACGATGCGGTTATATGGCAGCACCAGGTTGGGCAGGACCTGCACACCGCCGGAGAGCCAGGCGGGGTTGGCCACTTCGACGTTCTGCGCGCCGAAGATCACGCGCACCAACTGGATCAGGATGAGGCTGATGCCCCAGGTCGCCAGCAGGGTTTCCAGCGGCCGGCCATAGAGGTGGCGAATCACCGTGCGTTCGAGCGCCATGCCCACCAGGGCAGTGACGAAGAAGGCCACGGGCAGCGCCACCAGCGGATACAGGGCCAGCATCTCCGGCGCCAGGCGCTGGAAGCCCAGCTGCACCATGTAGGTGGTGTAGGCGCCGAGCATCAGCATCTCGCCGTGGGCCATGTTGATCACCCCGAGCAGGCCGAAGGTGATGGCCAGGCCCAGTGCGGCGAGCAGCAGGATGGAGCCCAGAGACAGGCCGCTGAAGGCCTGGCCGAGCAGCTCGCCCACCAGCAGCCGGCGCTTGACCTGTGCCAGGCTGGTTTCCGCAGCGGTGCGTACGCTGGCATCGGTTTCCACGCTGGGGTCGAGCAGGGCTTCGAGGCGGGTGCGGGCCAGCGGATCGCCGGTTTCGCCGAGCAGGCGCACGGCATTCAGGCGGATGGCCGGGTCCGGGTCGACCAGCTGCAGATTGGCCAGGGCGAGGGAGAGGGCGTCACGCACGCCGGCATCCTCTTCAGCCACCATGCGCTGGTTGAGCAGGGCCAACTGCGCGGGCTTGGCACTTTTCTGCAATTGGCGAGCGGCCTCCAGGCGCACGATGGGTTCGGCGGCAAGCAACTGGTGGCTGGCCTGGGCGCTGATCAGAAGGCCGCGCAGGCGATTGTTCAGGCGCAGTTTCTTCGGTGCGGCAGCGGGGGCGGCATCACCTTCGGCGGCTTGGTAGGCGCCGTCCTGTTCGAGGTAGGCGAGCTTGTCGCCGATGGCGAAACGGCCCTGCTGCAGGGCATCGAGCAGCGGCTGGCGCGCAGCGTCGGGCTCGGCGGCCCAGCGCTCCAGGAGCTTCGCCTGCTGTGCCGGATTGACGGCGGCGAAGTCGTTGGCGTCGCCGGCCTGGGCTTCCAGGGGAAGCAGCAGGGCCAGGGCGAGGAGAAGTCGGTAGAAGGCTTTTGGCATTGGGTGGTCCTGCTTTATGGGCATGGATCTGTGCCAACGGACACAGCCCTCACCCCTAGCCCCTCTCCCGGAGGGAGAGGGGAACTGTCCGGAGTCGCGGGGAATACTCGGTGTTCGGCATTGCGTCACCCCTCTCCCTCTGGGAGAGGGGAGGGGGTGAGGGATGCCAGGCCTCGCTCGGATTCCCCAGACGTCATTCAGCTCAGTTACTTTTCACCGCATAGTCCGGTTTCTTGTCGTTGCCGGGGATGAAGGGGCTCCAGGGCTGGGCGCGCAGCGGGCCTTCGGTCTGCCAGACCACCGAGAACTGACCGTCTTCCTGGATTTCACCGATCATTACCGGCTTGTGCAGGTGGTGGTTGGTCTTGTCCATGGTCAGGGTGTAGCCGGAGGGCGCGGCGAAGGACTGGCCGGCCAGGGCTTCGCGGACCTTGCCGACCTCGGTGGTACCGGCCTTCTCGACGGCCTGGGCCCACATGTGGATGCCGACGTAGGTGGCTTCCATCGGGTCGTTGGTCACGGCGGTCTGGTAGTTGGGCAGGTTCTTGGCCTTGGCATAGGCCTTCCACTGCTCGACGAACTTATCGTTGACCGGGTTATCCACCGACTCGAAGTAGTTCCAGGCGGCCAGGTGGCCCACCAGCGGCTTGGTGTCGATGCCGCGCAGTTCCTCTTCGCCCACCGAGAAGGCCACTACCGGCACATCGGTGGCTTCCAGGCCCTGGTTGGCCAGTTCCTTGTAGAAGGGCACGTTGGAGTCGCCGTTGACGGTGGAGATCACTGCGGTCTTGCCGCCAGCGGAGAACTTCTTGATGTTGGCGACGATGGTTTGATAGTCGCTGTGGCCGAAGGGGGTGTAGACCTCTTCGATGTCCTTGTCGGCGATGCCCTTGCTGTGCAGGAAGCTGCGCAGGATCTTGTTGGTGGTGCGCGGGTAGACGTAGTCGGTGCCCAGCAGGAAGAAGCGCTTGGCGCTGCCGCCGTCTTCGCTCATCAGGTATTCCACGGCCGGTATGGCCTGCTGGTTTGGCGCGGCGCCGGTATAGAAGACGTTGGGGGAGAGTTCCTCACCCTCGTATTGCACCGGGTAGAAGAGCAGGCCGTTGAGCTCCTCGAAGACCGGCAGCACGGACTTGCGCGAGACCGAGGTCCAGCAGCCGAAGACTACGTCCACCTTGTCCTTGGTCAGCAGCTGGCGGGCCTTCTCGGCGAACAGCGGCCAGTTGGACGCTGGGTCGACCACCACCGGCTCGAGCTGCTTGCCGTTCACGCCGCCCTTGGCGTTGATCTCGTCGATGGTCATCAGCGCCATGTCTTTCAGCGAGGTCTCGGAGATCGCCATGGTGCCGGACAGCGAGTGCAGGATGCCGACCTTGATGGTCTCGGCCGCCTGGATAGTCCAGGACATGCCCATGGCGGCAATGGATGCGGAAAGGGTGAAGGCCTTGATCAGGCTGCGACGTTGCATGGGTCGGTCTCCATTCTCACAAGTATTTGAAATTACTGCGTTTATTGGCTTTTTATCCGGGCAGTTTTCAAAGGGTCTTCCTCGTCACCCTTGGGCTGGCTGCGGTCTTTGCCGAGCGCTGTGCAACATGTGCAGGGTGATCTTGCGTACTTCGGCCTTGCTCGTTTCGATGTGGGTCCTCAGCAATTGCTGTGCCTCTTCGCACTTTCGCTCGCCAATGGCCTGGAGAATCGCTGCGTGCTCCCTGTAGGTGGCGCCGATGCGGGGCGCCTGGGTGAAGTCCAGGCGGCGGATGATGCGGATCTTTTCGCTGACTTCGCGGTGGATACGGGCCATCTCGCGATTGCCTGCGGCTTCCACCAGATGGCAGTGGAAGTCCTCGTCCAGGCGCGACACTTCGAAGCCGTCTTGTGGTTGCGGTTGCACCAACCAGGTGCGACTGAGCCGTTGCAGTGCTTCGGGTTGCTCCTGCGTGGGGCGCGCACAGTGGCGGCGTACCGCTTCCAGTTCGAGGACGATGCGCAGCTCGTACAGCTCCTCGAAATGTTCGAAGTCGAAAGCCTTCACCTGCCAGCCGCTGCGAAAACGCACCTCCAGGTAGCCCTCGCGCTCCAGGCGGTGCAGGGCTTGGCGTACAGGCGTGCGACTGGCTTGCATGCGCTCGGCCACATCGCCTTCGCTGAAGCGGTCGCCGGGCAGCAGGCGGAACTCGCTGATCTCGGTCTTGAGCCTCGCGTAGATGCGCCCGGCGAGGCTGTCGGGGCGCTCGCGGCGCCCGTTACTGGTGCTGGCGAGCTGCATGGTCAGCGCTGCTGGCTGGCGATGAAGGCGCGCCAGCCGCCGAAGCCGGTGATGTCGCGAGCACCTTCCAGCGCGTAGGGCTCGCAGATGAAGCCCTTCACCCAGCGTCCGTCTTCCAGCTGCAGGTTGCCGATGCCCAGCGGCGGAGGAATCTCGGCGACGAATTCGCCGAAGCGCGCCAGGGGGATGTCCCAAAGCTCGACGATCAGCGGCGCACCGTCCTGGCTGCGGGCCAGGCCCGGCTTGGGCGGCACGGTACCGGGCAGGGCGAACAGGCGGTAATCCGCGGCGGTGCGGGTTTCTTCCACCCGTACTGCGTCGCGGCTGGTGAGTTGGAAATTCAGCGGCATGCCGCTGAGGTGCGCCCCCACTACCGCCACCCGCACGCAGCCAGGAGCCTGCTTGGCCGGCGCCTGTGCCGGCAGGGCCCGATTGGTGGCACCCAGCGGCAGGCCGAGGCTGGCTTGCCAGCGCTTGCCGAAGGCGGCCAAGGCGGCGTCGTGCCAGGCCGGGGCGAGCAGGGTGATGCCGGCAGGCAGCCCGTCGGCACGGAATCCGGCGGGTAGGGCGAGGGCGCTGAGGTCGGAGAAGTTGGTGAAGTTGGTGTAGGTGCCGAACTGGGCGTTGAACAGCACCGGTTCTTCGGCCATTTCGGCGATGCGGCGGATGGTTGGCGAGGTGGGCACTACCAGGGCATCGAAGGGCTCCAGGGCCAGGTTGATCCGGCGCGCCAGGTCGGCCCGCAGGTACTCGGCTTTGTAGGCGTCGCAGGCGCTGTAGTTCTGGCCGTTCTCGACGATGCCGCGCACCACCGGGTCGATGTGCGCAGGGTCGACGCCCTCGACGGCCACGGTGCGCTCGGCCACCCAGGAGCCTTGGTAAAGCTGCTCGGCCAGCTGGCGGAAGGGGCTGAAGTCGATCGGGGTGATCTCGGCACCGAGGGCGCGGAGCCCGTCCAGGGCGGTCTCGAAGACGGCGCGGGTCTGCTCGTCACCGAAAAACTCCAGCGCATCCGGGACGACGAATCTTGGTGTGGTGCGCATGCCGACTGGGGCGCTGTTGGGGTTTTTCCGCGAGTAGGGATCGCGGGCGTCGTAGCCGCCAGCAATGCGCGCCACGGTGTCCGCATCGGCGACGGTCAGGGCAAACACCGAAATGCAGTCGATGGTGCGGCAGGCCGGAACCAGCCCTGTGTTGGGCAGCCAGCCCTTGGTGGGTTTCAGCCCGACGATGTTGTTGAAGCCGGCGGGCACCCGGCCGGAGCCGGCCGTGTCGGTGCCGAGGGAGAAGGGCACCAGGCCGCGAGCGACCACGGAGGCCGAGCCGGAGCTGGAGCCACCGCTGACGTACTCGGGGTTGAAGGCATTGCTCACCGCGCCGTAGGGCGAGCGGGTGCCCACCAGCCCGGTGGCGAACTGGTCGAGATTGGTCTTGCCAATGACGATCGCGCCGGCTGCGCGCAGACGGGCGACCACCGTGGCATCCTCGCTGGCCGGGTAGGCGAAGGCGGGGCAGGCGGCCGTGGTGGTCCAGCCGGCGGCGTCGATGTTGTCCTTGATGGCGAAGGGCACGCCGTACAGCGGCAGGCTCTCCATTCGATCCTCGGCGGCGGCCAACAGGTCAGCGAGCTCGCTGAGCTGGGCGTCCAGCTGTTCGGCGCTGGCCAGGCTGATCCAGGCGTTGTCCTCCGTACTCAGTCGCTGGCGCAGGGCGTGCAGCAGGTCGGCGGGTTGCAGTTGATCGCGGTAGGCCTGTTGCCAGTCGGCCAGGGTAAAGGCGTTGGGGGCGTCGGACATGCTCTGGAATTCCATCTTGTATCCAAGTTGGAATTCCCTTGAGCAAAGGTGGTGCCAGATCCGGGAAAGCCCCGCCATTGCAAGGCTCATGGCCTATTCGCGATGTTCTCCGTGCGCCTCGATGCGCACCGCGCCGGGGCATGGGCAGGGGATCGGGACGTAGGTTGGTGCAGCGCGAAGCCCAACGCCGCGTTGGGCATTAAGCACGAAGCTACAGCACCAGGTAATTCTTCACCCCGGTGAAGATGATCTGCGCGGCCAGGGCGCAGACGAACAGGCCCATCAGCCGGCTGACGATCTGCAGGCCCTGGTCGCCGAGAAGGCGTTCGATATGGTCGGAGAGATAGAGAATGGCGCCCACCGTTACGCTGGCAATGGCAATGGCGAACAGCGCGGTGAGTTTGTCGTCCCAATGCACATGGCCCGCGCCCATCACCAGCATGGCGCCGATGGTGCCGGGGCCGACGGTGAGGGGGATGGTCAGCGGCACGATGGTGACATCCTGCTGCACGTTGTCCGCCTGCACCGCCGGCTTGCCCTGGGCCATGCCGAGGGCGGAGATGAACAGCACGGTACCGGCGCCGATGCGGAAAGCGTCGATGGTGATGCCGAAGACATTGAAGATGGCCTGGCCAAAAAGATAGAGCAGGGCGCTGGCGACCAGGGTGCCGAGGGCGACTTTCCAGGCGAGCCTCTTGCGCTCCTTCACCGTGTAGCCACGGGTCAGGCTGATGAAGCAGGAGAGCACGAAGAAGGGGCTATAGAGCACCAGCATCTTCAGGTACAGGCTGGAAAGGCTTTCGAGCATGGGGGCATCCGTTCGTGACTGCGAGGGCCGCTCCTCAGTGTAGAGGCTGCCCTGCCATTGGGCGCACAACTATAACCGCGCCACCGGGGTCGGCTATACCTTCTCCCACTGGGTCGTTTCGTCGCGCAGGGAGCCGTTGATGGCGCACATCAGCTTCACCCCCAACCTGCAGCGTCACCTCGATGTCCCCGAGCTGGATGTCATGGCCGTTTCTGTGGCCGAGGCGCTGGAGGCCGCTTTCGCCGCCAATCCACGGCTGCGCAGCTACCTGCTGGATGACCAGGGTCACCTGCGCCGGCATGTGACGGTATTCGTCGACGCCCAGCAGGTCAGTGACCGCCGCCGGCTCAGCGACCCGGTGGGAGCGGCCAGCGACATCTTCGTCGTCCAGGCGCTGTCCGGCGGTTGAGCCGGCGCAAGGAGAAGGACCATGAGCCGATGCATCCATGTGGCGACCCGCAAAGGCCTGCTGCGTTTCGAGCCTGAAGGTGATGGCTGGCGCCTGGCGCGTCAGGATTTCCTGGGCGAACCGGTGAGCATGCTGCTGGCCGATCCGCGCGATGGGCACCTTTACGCTGCCCTGCACCTGGGCCACTTCGGCCCCAAGCTGTGGCGCTCGGTCGATGCGGGACTCAACTGGGAAGAGATCGCCGCCCCGGCCTTTCCGCAGGTGGCGGAGGGCGAGGACGGGCCGTCGGTTGAGATGATCTGGTGCCTGGAGCCTGGCGGCTCCGACCAGCCTGGCACCCTGTGGGCAGGGACCATTCCCGGTGGCTTGTTCAGGTCCCGCGACCGTGGCAGTTCCTGGGCCCTGGTGGACAGCCTGTGGCAGCGCCCGGAGCGGGCCAACTGGTTCGGGGGTGGCTATGACCAGCCGGGTATCCACTCCATTTGCGTGAACCCGCGCAACAGCCGGCACCTGACGTTGGCTGTGTCCTGCGGTGGCGTCTGGCACAGCGAGGACGAGGGGGCGAGCTGGAGCTACCGCACCCGTGGCATGCGCGCCGCGTACATGCCGCCAGAGCGTGCCGAGGAGCCGGACATCCAGGACCCGCACCGCATGGTGGCCTGCCCAGTTGATCCGGAGCGACTCTGGGTGCAACACCACAACGGCATCTTCGTCAGCGACGACCGTGGGCTGAATTGGCGGGAGATCCCGCAGGCCGGCCCGTCTACCTTCGGTTTCGCCGTTGCGGTGCACCCCTCCGAGCCGGACTGTGCCTGGTTCGTGCCGGCGGTGAAGGATGAATGTCGCGTCCCCGCCGACCAGCGTTTAAGCGTTACGCGCACCCGTGATGGTGGCAAGCGCTTCGACGTACTGGAGCAGGGCCTGCCGCAACAGCTCTGCTACGACCTGGTGTATCGCCACGGGCTGGATGTGGATGAGAGCGGCCAGCGCCTGGTGATGGGCTCCACCACCGGGCATCTATGGGTGTCGGAGGACCAGGGTGATAGCTGGAACCTGGTGGCGGGGCACCTGCCGCCGATCTTCGCGGTGAGATTCGGCTAGGTCAGGAAGCGTGGAATTGTAGGGTGGGCTTCAGCCCACCATTGAAGTGCGCTAGCGCCAAGTGTCAGCTATGCATCGCATGCCGCTCGCGCATTTCCTTCTCGGCTACCCAGTATTCGATCAGTTCGCGCAGTTGCGAGAGCTCCACCGGCTTGGCCATGTGGCCGTCCATCCCGGCCTGACGGGCGCGTTCCTTGTGTTCGCTGAGGATGTGGGCGGTGAGGGCGACTATCGGCGTGCGCGGGCGCTGTTCCAGGTTTTCCCAGTTCCGCAGCATCTCGGTGGCGGTGAAGCCGTCCAGTACCGGCATCTCGCAGTCCATCAGCACCAGGTCGTAGTGCTGGTTCTTCATGGCGCTCAGGGCTTCCTCGCCGTTGCTGGCGGTATCCGGCTCGAGGTTGAGCTTGCTCAGCATGCCGCGGATGACCTTGGTGGAGATGCTGTTGTCCTCGGCCACCAGGATGCGGAAGTCATTGGGGACGTGGATAGGTTCGCTGATCTGGGAGCCCGGCAGCGAGATGGCACCGCCGGCCTTGCGTTGGTTCAACTCGTCCGCCAGCGTGGTCTTCAGCGTGTAGCCGGCCACCGGCTTGGCGAGAATGCGCTTGATGCCGGCGTTGCGCGCGATGATCTTGCTCGGCGCATTGCTGATGCCGGTGAGCATGATGATCAGGATGTCGTGGTTGAGGCTCGGGTCTTCCTTGATCTTGGCCGCCAGCTGCATGCCGGTCATGCCGGGCATGTCCTGGTCCAGCAGGACCACGTCGAAGTACTCGCGCAGGTGCGCCTTGGTGCGCAGCAGGGCCAGGGCCTCTTTTCCGGACGGTACGGCACTGACCTGCAGGCCCCAGGCGCTGCATTGCTGGACCAGCACCTTGCGGCAGGTGTCGTTGTCGTCCACGACCAGCAGGCGTGCACCTTCCAGTGGGCTGTCGAGGTCGGCAACGGGGCGTTCCAGGTGCTGGCTGTCCAGGGGCAGGGTCAGCCAGAGGGTGCTGCCCTGGCCGGAACCGCTCTGGATACCGAACTCGCCCTCCATCAGGCGCGCCAGTTGTCGGGCGATGACCAGGCCGAGGCGGCCGCCGAGCTTGGACGCCGCGAGGAAGTCGCTGCTCTGCAATTCGGCGTTGAGCAGGGCTTCGCGCTCGCCGGCCTCCAGGGGCCGGCCGCTGTCCTGCACCGCGATGCGCAGGCGGGGTCGGGCCGAGCTGTTGTCCAGCGCCACCACCAGGAGGATTTCGCCCTCGTCGGTCTGCTTGAAGGCGTTGTCGAGCAGGCTGAGGAGGATCTGCCGCAGGCGTGTAGGGTCGCCGCTGATCACGCGGGGCACCTGGGGCTGCATGAAGCTGATGAGTTCAACGCGCTGCTGTTCGGCCTTGGCACGGAAGATGTCGAGGCAGTCGTCGATCAGGGCGTTGAGGTCGAACTGCACGTCGTCCAGTTCGATCTGGCCGGATTCCAGCTTGGAAATGTCGAGGATTTCGTTGATCAGGGTGAGCAGTTCGTTGCCGGAGCTGTGGATGGTCTGCACGTAGTCGCGCTGCTTGGCCGACAGCGGCGTCCCCAGGAGCAGCTCAGTCATGCCCAGCACACCGTTCATCGGGGTGCGGATTTCATGGCTGATCTTGGCGAGGAATTCACCCTTGGCCTTGAGTTCGGCGGAGCTGGCGGCCAGGGCCCGGCTGGCGCTGAAGGCTTCGTTCTGGAGGCGACGTTGGCGTTCGCTCAGGGCCATGCTGAGGAACACGCCGCTGACGGTGGAGATTGCCAGCAGGGTGTAGGCCAGCCAGTCGGATTGCAGGTGCCAGTAGCCGAACAGCGCCGGCAGGGCGCCGAGGATGGCCACGCAGAACACGCCCAGGGCCAGGCTGAACAGCCGCGCCGGGTGGTAGCCCTGGTGCCAGTGGACCAACGCGTACGCGAACATGCTCAGGCTGGCGATGGCGGCCAGCCCATACACCAGTTGGTTGAACTGCAGGTCGGTGACGATCAGCAGCAGGGCGGCGGTGAGGGAGATCAGTACGATCTCGCCCAGCAACAGCAGTGCCAGCGGCGTGTTCGGGCAGACCTTGTGGAAGAAGCTGACGGTGAAGGCCAGGGCGCAGACCATGGCCATCAGCATGGAAAGATTGGCGATCTGCGGTTGCGCGCTCTGCCAGTCACCCAACCAGGGCGAACTGATGCCCAGCAGGCTGACGCTGGTGACGATCAGGCAGCTCTGCGCAGCGGCCAGCCAGAGGCTGACGGCGGCACGGGAGTAGGCGTAACGCACCAGGTTGTAATAAACCAGCATGCCAAGGCCCCCGAGCATCAGCCCGAAGAGCAGCGGACGGGTATCGTCGGCGGCCATCAGCGCCGAAGACTGCAGCGTCACCGTGGGGCGCAGGGCGTGTTCCGAAGCCATGCGCAGGTAGAGGTCCAGGGGCTCCTGCTGGACCGGCAGGGGCAGGAGGAAATCCCGGCTGGGCAGCGGACGCTCGCTGAAGGGCAGGCGGCTGCCGGTGCGGGTATGGGCGACCAGCTCATCGCCCTTGAGGACGTAGAGGTCGAGGTAGGCCAGGTAGGGCGCGAAGACCCGCAGCAGCTGTTCATGCTGGCTGGGCAGGAGCCGGTAGTGTAGCCAGAGGGCGCTGTTGCCGCCGGGGGTGTAGAGCTGGTCGAGGTCGACCGGAGTGAACTGGGAGAGGGCCTGCTGGGTGCGGACTTCCTGCAGCTGCAGGTCGGCGCTGGGGTCGAGCAGCATGCTCCACTGCCGCTCTTCCGCCGCCTGGGCGGGCGACAGATAGAGTAGGGCCAGTAGCAGGCTGGCGATCAATCCTGTGGCAATCCTGAGCCGAAGCACGGTCGAGGTCCCTTCGTGGGTGAGTGGCCGGATTATAGCCAAGCCCCTCTTGTGCGGAATATGACCAAGGCGGCCACTTGGCCGCCTTGGTGAGCACTATTTACTGACCCTTTACCCGTCGTTGCGTTCCCGGGCGATGGCGCGGTAGCCGATGTCCTTGCGGTAGAAACAACCGTTCCAGCGGATTTTCTCCGCCAGGCGATAGGCCTGCTGTTGGGCGTCGGACACGCTGGCGCCGATGGCGGTGGCACAGAGCACGCGGCCACCAGCAGTGACGATCTGGCCGTCCTTCAGCGCGGTACCGGCGTGGAACACCTTGCCGTCCAGGGCGGCGGCATCGTCCAGGCCTTCGATCACGTCACCCTTGGCGTAGTCGCCCGGGTAGCCGCCGGCGGCCAGAACCACGCCTACGGTGGGGCGCGGGTCCCAGGTGGCTTCGACCTTGTCCAGGGCCTTGGCCAGGGCGGCTTCCACCAGGAGGACCAGGGAAGACTCCAGGCGCACCATGATGGGCTGGGTTTCCGGGTCGCCGAAGCGGCAGTTGAATTCGATGACCTTGGGCGCACCGCTCTTGTCGATCATCAGGCCGGCATAGAGGAAACCGGTGTAGACATTGCCTTCCTCGGCCATGCCGCGCACGGTCGGGTAGATGACTTCGTCCATCACGCGCTGGTGCACGTCGGCGGTGACCACCGGAGCGGGGGAGTAAGCGCCCATGCCGCCGGTGTTGGGGCCGGTGTCGCCGTCGCCAACGCGCTTGTGGTCCTGGCTGGTGGCCATGGGCAGCACGTTCTGGCCGTCGACCATGACGATGAAGCTGGCTTCTTCGCCGTCGAGGAACTCCTCGATGACCACGCGCGAACCGGCGTCACCGAAGGCGTTGCCGGCGAGCATGTCACGCACGGCGTCTTCGGCTTCGGCCAGGGTCATGGCGACGATCACGCCCTTGCCCGCGGCCAGGCCGTCGGCCTTGATCACGATGGGCGCGCCTTTTTCGCGCAGGTAGGCCAGGGCCGGCTCCACTTCGGTGAAGTTCTGGTAGTCGGCGGTGGGGATCTTGTGGCGGGCCAGGAAGTCCTTGGTGAAGGCTTTGGAACCTTCCAGTTGGGCCGCGCCGGCGGTGGGGCCGAAGATGTCCAGGCCGCGCGAACGGAACAGGTCGACCACGCCTTTCACCAGCGGCGCTTCGGGGCCGACAATGGTCAGCTGGACGTTCTTGGCGGCGAAATCGGCCAGTTGTTCCAGGGCCAGCACGTCGATGGCGACGTTCTCGCACTTGGCTTCGGTCGCCGTGCCAGCGTTGCCCGGGGCCACGAAGACCTTCGCCACGCGCGGGTCCTGGGCCACTTTCCAGGCCAGGGCGTGTTCACGACCGCCGCTGCCGATGATGAGTACGTTCATTGCGTTCTCCTTGAGGAGGCGGGCCTGCGGCCCCAACGGTGGATGAGAAGAGCGTCATCCACCCTACAAAAGCTACGAATCTTCTACGACGGACTGTAGGGGGCGCGATGGAGCGGGTAGATGCAAGGCGTCCGGTCCTTCACCAAGCGGAGTTGCCGTCTGGCAATGAGCATTGGGGAAGGGCCGGACAACGCAGCAGATGCCGGCTTCAGTGCGTCCCTGTCACTCAGTGCCTGAAGTGGCGCATGCCGGTGAACACCATCGCAATGCCTGCCTCGTCGGCGGCAGCGATGACTTCGTTGTCACGCATGGAGCCACCCGGCTGGATCACCGCGGTGATGCCGGCCTTGGCTGCGTTGTCGATGCCGTCGCGGAAGGGGAAGAAGGCGTCCGAGGCCATCACCGCGCCTTTGACTTCCAGGCCAGCATGCTCGGCCTTGATGGCGGCGATGCGGGCGGAGTTGACGCGGCTCATTTGGCCGGCGCCGACGCCGACGGTCTGGCGGTTTTTGGCGTAGACGATGGCGTTGGATTTGACGAACTTGGCCACTTTCCAGGCGAAGATCAGGTCGTGGATTTCCTGCTCGCTCGGGGCGCGCTGGGTGACGATCTTCAGGTCTTCCGCCTTGATCATGCCGATGTCACGGCTCTGCACCAGCAGGCCGCCGTTGACGCGCTTGAAGTCCCAACCTGCGGCACGTTCAGCCGGCCATTCACCGCATTCCAGCAGGCGCACATTGGCCTTGGCAGCGACCACTTCACGAGCGGCAGCGGAGATTTTCGGCGCGATGATGACTTCGACGAACTGGCGCTCGACGATGGCCTTGGCGGTTTCGCCATCCAGCTCGCGGTTGAAGGCGATGATGCCGCCGAAGGCGGATTCGGTATCGGTGGCGTAGGCCAGGTCGTAGGCCTTGCGGATGCCGCCTTCGTTCTCAGGGACCACGGCCACGCCGCACGGGTTGGCGTGCTTGACGATGACGCAGGCCGGCTTGACGAAGCTCTTCACGCACTCCAGCGCGGCGTCGGTATCAGCCACGTTGTTGAAGGAGAGTTCCTTGCCCTGCAGCTGAATGGCGGTGGAGACGCTGGCCTCGCCCTTTTTCGCTTCTACGTAAAACGCCGCGCTCTGGTGCGGGTTCTCGCCGTAGCGCATTTCCTGGGCCTTGACGAACTGGCTGTTGAAGGTGCGCGGGAAGGCGCCACGGCCTTCGGTGGACAGGGTGTCGCGTGCCTGGTCGATGGTGCCCAGGTAGTTGGCGATCATGCCGTCGTAGGCGGAGGTGTGCTCGAACGCCTTGAGGGCCAGGTCGAAACGCATGGCGTAGGTCAGGCCGCCGGCTTTCAGGCCTTCGAGGACGCTGGCGTAGTCGCTGGCGTTGACCACGATGGCGACGTCCTTGTGGTTCTTCGCGGCGCTGCGGACCATGGTCGGGCCGCCGATATCGATGTTCTCGATGGCAGTGGGCAGGTCGCAGTCAGGCTTGGCGACGGTGGCCTCGAAGGGGTAGAGGTTGACCGCGACCAGGTCGATCGGTTTGATGCCGTGCTGTTCCATCACCGCGCCATCGAGGTCGCGACGGCCGAGGATGCCGCCATGGATCTTCGGGTGCAGGGTCTTTACGCGACCGTCCATCATTTCCGGGAAGCCGGTGTAGTCAGCGACTTCCACGGCGGCGATGGCGTTGTCCTTGAGCAGCTTGTAGGTGCCGCCGGTGGAGAGGATTTCCACGCCAAGGGCAGCCAGTTCACGGGCGAATTCGACGATGCCGGTCTTGTCGGAGACGCTGATCAGGGCGCGGCGAACGGGAAGGCGGGTGGTCTGGTCGGTCATTTCGGAACCATTCGAGTGGGAGAGGATTTAGCGGCTAGGCCTGAAACTGGAAGCCGGAAGCTTGACCGTCGGGGAGCGTCCCGCTTCAAGCTTCCGGCTTCCAGCTCCCGACCTTCAGAGCAGGTCGTATTGCTTGAGCTTCTTTCGCAGCGTGCCCCGGTTGAGGCCGAGCATCTCGGAAGCCTTGGTCTGGTTACCCTTGACGTAATTCATCACGGATTCCAGCAACGGCGCTTCCACTTCGGAAAGCACCAGGTTGTACACGTCCGTGACGGCGGCGCCCTCAAGATGGGCAAAATAGTTGTGCAGTGCCTTTTCGACACTGCCACGCAGGGTCTGGCCCTCTGCGGTGGGCGCCGTCAGGTGCTGTTTCAGGTTAGCGTTGTCGCTCACGGGTGTTGCCCCATCAAAAAAATTCTCGGTCATCGTCGTCATGCGGCCTTTTCCCCTTCGTTGTGACGCTCGGCGAAGAACTCCCGAACGTTGGCGCACTGCGCGTCCGTGGACTCCAAACGATTGAACTTGGCGCGAAACTCCCTGGCGCCGGGCAGGGTTGCCAGATACCAGCCGACATGCTTGCGAGCGATGCGAACGCCCATCTCGTCGCCGTAGAAGGCGTGCAGTGCGGCCAGGTGTTCCAGCAGTATCCGTTCCACCTCGATCAAGCCCGGCGCCGGCAGTAGTTCACCGGTCGCCAGGTAGTGCGCGATCTCGCGGAAAATCCAGGGTCGCCCCTGGGCCGCTCGACCGATCAACAGGGCATCGGCGCCGGTGGCGTCGAGGACCTGTCTGGCTTTCTGTGGCGAATCGATATCGCCGTTGGCAAAGACCGGAATCGACACCGCCTGCTTGATCGCTGCGATGGTGTCGTACTCCGCTTCACCGGTGTACAGGTCGGCGCGGGTCCGGCCGTGGACGGCCAGGGCCTGGATACCAGCCTGTTCGGCGATTTTCGCCACTGTGATGCCGTTCCTGTTCGATCGGTCCCAGCCGGTCCGGATCTTCAGGGTGACGGGCACGTCGACGGCCTTGACCACGGCGTTGAGGATATCGGCCACCAGGGCTTCGTCCTTCATCAGCGCCGAGCCGGCGGCCTTGTTGCAGACCTTCTTCGCCGGGCAGCCCATGTTGATGTCGATGATCTGCGCACCGAGTTCAACATTGGCCCTAGCCGCTTCTGCCAGCATGTCCGGGTCTCCACCGGCTATCTGGACGGAGCGGGGCTCCGGGTCCCCCTCGTGGAGCAGGCGCAGCCGCGACTTGCGGCTGTTCCACAGGCGCACGTCGCTGGTGACCATTTCCGATACCACCATGCCGGCGCCGAGGCGGCGGCAAAGCAGACGGAACGGCCGGTCGGTCACACCCGCCATGGGGGCGAGTATCACCTGATTGGGCAAGGCATAAGGGCCAATGCTAACCGCCGACATAGGTCTTCCCTGTTTGGGGCCTGCTCAGATGAGTGCTGGGGGAGTTCGAAAAAGGGTGGGCATGATACCCGCTCTCGATGACTGGATAAAGGCTGTTTTGAACAAATTCTGAACAGCCCTGCGCTTATTGCTGAGAGTTAGAAATGCCCTGGAGGCGCCGGAATCCGGCGCTTGCGGCTTATTCAGGGGAGTGGAAGCTGAGGCTGTAGTTCACGGCCTTGGTGCCCGGGTCGAGGATGTCCAGGCTGATGTGGATGGGGGTCTGCGGCGGCATCTCTGCCTGCCCGGCCAGTTCGCCGGAGAGGTATTCGCCGGGCTTGAAGCGGCGGCTGGCCAGCAACTGGCCATTGATGTCGGCGAAGCGCAGCTCCAGCAGCGGGAACGGCTGGGCGAAGGCCGCGCGGTTGTAGAGGATCGCGTCCACCACCAGGGCGCCGGAAAACTCGGGGTGGCTGCGGACCACCAGGTTGCTGCTCTTGATCAGGGCGATGTCCACCTTGGAGGGCAGCTGGCAGCCGATCTCCGGGCAGATTTGCTGGAACCAGGGGCGGTACTGGTCCTGTCGCGCCAATTCGTCGAAGTGATACCAGATGTACTGAGTGGCCAGGGCGAAGGCGCCGAACAGGTTCAGCAGGGTCCAGCCGATCCAGCGGCCCCAGGGGCGCCTGGATTCCTGCCAGTCGAGTTGCAGGGGCTCGTCGCTGAGGTCAAGCAGGCCTCCTTCGCGCAGGCCGGGCTCGCTGCGCTGGGGCTGCTGGCGTGTGGGGGCTGCGGTCTGCGGCTCGTCGAGGTCATCGTCGAGTTCGTTGTCCAGGTCGTCAGGCTCGTCGTCGCGAGCGGAGCCGAGGCTGAAGTCCGGGCCGGGCTCGTCTTCCACCAGGTCCATGGACAGGCTGGGCTCGGTGCGCGGGGCCGGTTTGGGTGGTTCCACCGGGGTGCGACTGACCGGTTCGGCACTGGGCTCGGCGCGTCGTTCGAATTCGGGCTCTGGTGCTGGCTCCGGTTCGGGGGCGGGTGCCGAAGGGGCCTTGTGCTCTTCGGCTTCCAGCAGGGCTTCGGCCCAGCCTTCATCATGACGGGGTGCAGGTTGCGCTTCGGCGCGTGCCGGTGCGTTCGGGCCGAGCAGGTCACGGGACAGGCGTTGTTCTTCCTGTTCCAGCTTGGCCAGCTCCTCATCCAGGTCGAGGCTGTCGAGGTCCAGGTCGTCGTGGATCCACAGGGTTTCGCTGCCGGCCGGTTTGGCCTGCGCCTGCGGTGCAGACGGCTGCTTGAGCACGGTGGCGACACTGGGGGCCGCAACCTGGGGTGCTTCTGTCCTGGGCGCAGGGGGCGGGGTTGGGGCCTTGGGTTTACTGGCCGTCGGAGCCGCCTGGCCCTTCGCCGCCAACAGCTGTTGCGCCGCATTGAACACATGCAGACAGGCTCCGCAGCGCACGGCGCCATGGGCCACGGCCAGTTGGGCGCGGCTGACGCGGAAACTGGTCTGGCATTGTGGGCATTGGGTGACGAAACTGTCGGTCATGCGGCGATCCGGTCGAAACTAAAGGCTATTTTACTCGATCTATTGGGTTTCCAGCGCTTCAGCGGCGCACGCCACTGATGCGTACCCAACCGTCCTTCTCTGCCGTGGGGTCGAGGTCGAATGCGTCGGCGTAGGCGGCGCGTACTTCTTCGGCCTGCTCGGCGAGGATACCGGACAGGGCCAGGCGTCCGCGCGGTGCCACCAGGCTGGTGATCTGCGGCGCCAGGGACACCAGCGGGCCGGCGAGAATGTTTGCCACCACCACTTCGGCGGGCCTGGCCGGCAGGTCGGCAGGCAGGTAGACCGGGAAGCGTGCCGGGTCGATGCCGTTGCGCGAGGCGTTGTCGCGGGAGGCTTCCAGGGCCTGGGGGTCGATGTCGGTGCCCACGGCCTGGCGCGCGCCCAGCAGCAGCGCAGCGATGGCGAGGATGCCCGAACCGCAGCCGAAATCCAGTACTTCGCAACCGTCGAGTTTCTGGTCGTCCAGCCATTCCAGGCACAGGGCGGTGGTCGGGTGGGTGCCGGTGCCAAAGGCCAGGCCTGGGTCCAGCAGCAGGTTCACCGCGCCCGGTTCGGGCGCTTCATGCCAGCTCGGTACGATCCACAAGCGACGGCCGAAGCGCATGGGCTGGAAGTTGTCCATCCAGCTGCGTTCCCAATCCTGGTCTTCGATGCGCTCTATCAGGTGCTCCGGCAGTGTGCCGCCGGTCAGCAGCTCAAGGTGCGCTACCAGGCTGGTTTCGTCGGTGTCGGCCTCGAACAGGGCCAGCAGGTGGGTGTGGGTCCAGAGCGGGGTGGTGCCCAGGTCCGGCTCGAAAATCGGCTGGTCTTCGGCATCCATGAAGGTCACTGAGACCGCTCCCACTTCCAGCAGGGCGTCTTCGTAGATTTCCGCCTGTTCCGGGGTGATGGCGAGACGAACTTGTAACCAGGGCATGGCGGGACCTCTTGAATATTCAGCGTGCACACGCGGCAGGCGCGCAAGCTTACTTGAGCACAGGCTGGAAAAACACAAGGGCCGCCAGTTGGCAGCCCTTGTGTCGTGGATCAGGCACCGACGGTGATCAGTGCTTGTCCATGCCGAGTTTCTTTTCCAGGTAGTGGATGTTGATACCACCCTTGCAGAAACCCTTGTCGCGCGTGAGGTCGCGGTGCAGCGGGATGTTGGTCTTGATCCCGTCGACGACGATCTCGTCCAGCGCATTGCGCATGCGCGCCATGGCTTCGTCGCGATCCTTGCCGTAGGTGATCAGCTTGCCGATCAGCGAGTCGTAGTTCGGCGGAACCGCGTAACCGCTGTACAGGTGCGAATCGACGCGAACGCCGTTGCCACCCGGGGCGTGGAAGTAGGTCACCTTGCCAGGACTCGGCATGAAGTTGTCCGGGTCTTCGGCGTTGATCCGGCATTCCAGCGCATGGCCACGGATGACCACGTCTTCCTGCTTGATCGACAACTTGTTGCCAGCGGCAATGCTGAGCATTTCCTTGACGATGTCGATGCCGGTGACCATTTCGGTAACCGGGTGCTCCACCTGTACGCGAGTGTTCATCTCGATGAAGTAGAAGCGACCGTTCTCGTAGAGGAACTCGAAGGTGCCAGCGCCGCGGTAGCCGATTTCGATACAGGCCTGGACACAACGGTCCAGTACTTCGGCGCGGGCCTTCTCGTCGATGCCCGGGGCAGGGGCTTCTTCCAGCACCTTCTGGTGACGGCGCTGCAAGGAGCAGTCGCGGTCGCCGAGGTGGATGGCGTTACCCTGGCCGTCGGACAGGACCTGGACTTCGACGTGGCGCGGGTTGGTGAGGAACTTCTCCAGGTAGACCATGGAGTTGCCGAACGCCGCACCAGCTTCGGTACGGGTCAGCTTGGCCGACTTGATCAGTTCTTCTTCGTCATGCACCACGCGCATGCCGCGACCACCGCCGCCACCGGCTGCCTTGATGATGACCGGGTAACCCACTTCGCGCGCGATGGCGAGTGCGGTTTCCTCGTCTTCCGGCAGCGGGCCGTCGGAGCCCGGTACGGTCGGAACGCCGGAGCGTTTCATGGCGTCCTTGGCCGAAACCTTGTCGCCCATCAGGCGAATGGTGTCGGCTTTCGGGCCGATGAAGGCGAAGCCGGATTTCTCCACCTGTTCGGCGAAATCGGCGTTCTCGGCGAGGAAGCCGTAGCCCGGGTGGATCGCGGTAGCGCCGGTGAGTTCGGCGGCGCTGATGATCGCTGGGATGCTCAGGTAGGACTGGGCTGCCGAAGCCGGGCCGATGCAGACGGTCTCATCGGCCAGGGACAAGTGCATCAGCTCACGGTCGGCCGTGGAGTGCACTGCCACCGTCTTGATGCCCAGCTCCTTGCAGGCGCGCAGGATGCGCAGGGCAATCTCGCCACGGTTGGCGATCAGGACTTTTTCCAACATCGCAGGCTCTCCGCGGTTCAAACGATGGTGAACAGCGGCTGGTCGTACTCAACCGGCTGACCGTTTTCCACCAGGACGGATTCGATCACGCCGCTGGTTTCGGCCTCGATGTGGTTCATCATCTTCATGGCTTCGACGATGCAGAGGATGTCGCCTTTCTTCACGCTCTGGCCGACTTCGACGAAGGAAGCAGTCGTCGGGGACGGCGAGCGGTAGAAGGTGCCGACCATCGGCGAGCGCACGACACTGCCGTTCAGCTTCGGTGCAGCCGGGGCAGCGGACTCAGCAGCGGCGGCCGGGGCAGCAGCGACCGGAGCAGCTACCGGCGCGGGGGCGGCAGCGTAAATGGGTTGACCCGCGAAGGCCTTGTTGCTGTGACGGCTGATGCGCACGGACTCTTCGCCCTCGCGGATCTCCAGTTCGTCGATACCGGACTCTTCCAGCAGTTCGATCAGTTTCTTGACTTTACGGATATCCATTAATCATCAACTCCCAAGGGTGAGGTCAGGGGCGTTCAAGGTGTTCTAGCGCCGCGTCCAGGGCCAGGCGGTAGCCGGTGGCACCCAGACCGCAGATCACTCCCACGGCAACGTCGGAAAAGTAGGAGTGATGGCGAAAAGGTTCTCGCTTGTGCACGTTGGACAGGTGCACTTCGATGAATGGGATGCTCACTGCGAGCAATGCGTCACGTAGGGCGACACTTGTATGCGTGAAAGCCGCAGGATTGATGATGATGAAGTCCACTCCTTCACCACGGGCGGCATGAATTCGGTCGATCAGTTCGTACTCGGCATTGCTCTGCAGGTACATCAGATGGTGTCCGGCTTCGCGGGCGCGGCGCTCCAGGTCCTGGTTGATCTCGGCCAGGGTGGTAGCCCCGTATTTGTCGGGTTCGCGGGTCCCCAGCAGATTGAGGTTGGGGCCATGCAGGACGAGCAGGGTGGCCATGCTGTTTTGTTCCTTATTGGAGGCCAGGCGGCACTATGCCGGATAGCCGGAAAGGCTGTCCAGTTGTCAACAATAGTCGACAAGATGCCCGGTGTTTACGGCAAATATATGACGTTGCATGCATCAGCGCGATGCATTCGCCTGTTGCAGACGAGCGGCAAAGGCCTTGGCATCGACTTCACCTACGACTCGCAGATCGGCCAGTTCGTCACCCTGCCCGTTGAAGAACAGGATGGCCGGCGGTCCGAACAGCTTGTAGCGGTCGAGCAATGCGCGTTGTTCCGCGTTGCTCTCGGTCATGTCGAAGCGGATCAGGCGGTAGCCGCCCAGCTGCGAGGTAACCTCCGTGGCAGTAAGGACTTCACGCTCGATCACCTTGCAACTAATGCACCAGTCGGCATACCAGTCCAGCAGCAGCGGCTGGCCAGAGCCCTTGGCTTCGGCCAGGGCACCGGTGAGTTCCGCCGGGGTCTTGATGGTCTGCCATTGCCCGGTGGCTGGCGCGACGGACGGCGCACCAACCAGGTGCGTGCGGCCCAGCGGGCGCAACGGGTCGGTTTCACCCTGAAGGGCGCCGGCCCAGGCGGCCACGGCGTACACCAGCAGGACCAGGCCGCCGAGCTGTGCCAGGCGCTCGCGGGGCGCCTTGGGAGTGAACTCCAGGGCCCCGAGGAACAGCGCCACGCCGCCGGCCAGCAGACCCCAGAGGCCCAGGGCCAGGGGGCCGGGCAGGACGCGTTCGAGCATCCACACCGCCACCGCCAGCAATAGCACGCCGAAGGCGTTGCGTACGGCAACCATCCATTGGCCGGCCTTGGGCAGAAGCGCGCCACCGCCAGTGGCGAACAGCACCAAGGGAGCGCCCATGCCCAGGCCGAGTGCGAAGAGTTTCAGGCCGCCACCCAGGGCATCGCCGCTTGCACTGATATAGAGCAGCGCTCCGGCCAGCGGTGCGGAAACACAAGGGGAAACCAGCAGGCTGGAAATTACGCCGAGCAGTGCGGCGCTCCAGATCGAACCGCCCTTGGTGCTTCCGGCCAGGGTATCCAGCGGGCCGCTGATGAAGCGCGGCAGGTGCAGTTCGTAGAGGCCGAACATGGCCAGGGCAAAGGCGGTGAAGAAGGCGGCGAAAGGCACCAGTACCCAGGGGGATTGCAGTCGCGCCTGGAGGTTGAGCTCGGCGCCGAACACGCCCATCAGTGCGCCCAGCAGGGCGAAGCAGGCGGCCATCGGCAGCACGTAGGCCAATGACAGCACCAGGCCGCGGCTGCCACCCGCCTGGCCGCGCAGTACCACGCCGGAGAGGATCGGCAGCATCGGCAGCACACAGGGGGTGAAAGTGAGGCCCAGGCCGGCGAGGAAGAACAGCGCCAGTTCGTGCCAGCTCCAGCTCTTGCCTGTGGCGGTGCCGCCAATCCCGGACGCGTCGCCGCCCGCGGCGCCATCGGCCAGCTTCAGCACCTCGGTTTCCGGCGGATAGCACAGGCCCTTGTCAGCGCAGCCCTGGTAGGTCACGCGTAACTCGGTTGCTGCCTTGCGGGCCGGGTCTACCGGCAGGTCCACGTCCAGCACGCCGTAATAGACCTCCACATCACCGAAGTACTCGTCGGTCTTGTGCTCGCCGGCGGGCAGCACCGGCTGTCCCAGGCCGCTGTCGGCGGGTTCGGCGCGGAATTGGAAACGATGGCGATAGAGGTAGTAGCCCTCGGCATTGGTGAAGCGCAGCTTCACCGAGGTAGGCGTGCGTTCTACCAGGCTGAGGCGGAAGGCCTCGCGCACCGGCAGGAAATCGCCACTGTTATTGAGGGAAGCACCCAGGTTCGGGCTCGGGCGGTTGTCCAGCAACCCTGCGCCAGCGGGCAGGGCCACCAGCAGCAGGATCAGGCTAAGCAGGCGGCGCATGGAAGTCTCTTGGGCAGAAAGTGCTCGCATCATAGCGAACCTCGGCGCCTTCCTGCAGGGTTGCTGCTGTAAGCGGTTTTGTCCTTGGGCTGAAAGGTCGGGTGTCGAATGGTAGGAGCGAACTTGCTCGCGAACACCTCGGTGCCAATGGGTTCGCGAGCAAGCTCGCTCCTACAGAAGGCTCCGGCGCGACAATCCGTCGCGCCATGGCGTCAGACGCGGAAGGCCTGCACCGCCGTATGCAGTTCGCCACCCAGCTGCAGCAGGCGCTCGCCCTGGCTGCGGCTTTCGCTGATGCGTGCCAGGTTGTCGCCGCCCAGTTGATGGATCTGCTCGCTGTGGTCACGGATGTCGCTGACCGCGCCGCTCTGCTGGGCGGTGGCGTCGGCGATGCGCTCGGCCATGCTGGCGATGGTGCGGATGGCACTGACCACTTCCACCAGCGCGCCGTCGGCGGCGGCGGCCTGCTCGGCGCTGGCTTCTGCGTGCTCCACCTGGATGCGCATGGCTTCCACCGACTGCCGTGCCGCCTGTTGCAGGCGGGCGATCAGTTGTTGGATTTCCGTGGTGGCGCCGGTGGTGCGCTGGGACAGGGAGCGCACTTCCTCGGCAACGACGGCGAAGCCGCGGCCCATTTCACCGGCGCGGGCGGCTTCGATGGCGGCGTTGAGTGCCAGCAGGTTGGTCTGCTCGGCGATGCCGCGGATCACCGTCAGCACCTTGTCGATGGTTTCGGTCTCTTCGGCCAGGCGCTCCACGGCCTGGGCGTTGTTCTGCACTTCGCCCACCAGTTGGTGCAGGCCGGCCAGGCTCTGGTCGATCACGCTCTGGCCTTGCTCCACGGCAAGCCCGGCGTCGCGACTGGCATCCGCGGCCAGGCTGGCGTCACCGGCCACCTGCTGGATGGTGCTTTCCAGTTCGCCCAGGGCATCGCGTATTTGCGCGGTGCCGCCGGCCTGGTCTTCGGCGCCGGCGTGCAAGCCGTTGTTCAGGTCGGCCAGGGCACTGCTGCTGCCGGCCACCCGTTCGGCGTGCTGGCGGATGGTGCCGACCAGTTCGCCAAGGTAATCGCGCAAGCGGTTGAGCGAGTCTTCGATGCGGCGCAGGTCGAGTGTGCTGGAGCTCAGGGCGATGGGGCGGCTGAAATCGCCGGCCGCCCAGGCACCCAGGGCGACCACGAGGCGGCCGAGGACCTGCGTCAGTCGACGCTGGATGCGATCGATGCACAGGGCGATGAGCAGGATCAGCCCGATCATCAGGCCCTGCATCAGGCGGACTTCGCCCTGGATGCGGCCGTGCTCGGCGCGCACCTGCGGCTCCAGCGCGGCCAGTGCGGCCTGCAGGGCATCCACGCGCTGGACAGTGGCGGCGGCCAGTTCGGAGCGACGCTGGATCAGTTCGCGAGTGCGTGTCAGTTCACCGGGGTAGCGCTTGAGCAGGCCGGCCAGCTCGCGTTTGAGGGCGATGCCCCGGTCCTCGGCCTGACTGGCTTCGCTACTGCTTTCCAGTCCCATCATGGCGGCGAAGTCGTTGGCGGCCGAGTTGCTGCTGTCGGCTACGCCGAGCAGGGGCAGTTGTTCCAGCTGGGCGCTGTCGCGGCCCAAGGCTTCCAGTTCGCGCTCGACATCGGCGGCTAACTCGTCGCGGCCACTGGCAACCAGCTTGGCCCGGGCCTGGCTGAGGCGATTGAGGTGCTGGGCGGCGGCGAACAGCGGCGCGCGGTAGTCGTCTGCGGTCGGGGTGCTGGCGGAGTCGGCGTACTGGGCGAGCTGGTCGAGGGAGCCGGCGATTTCCCGCTCGGCCTGGATCAGCAGGCCCTGGGGGTCGCCTGCCAGCTTGCCGGCGGCGAGCAGTTCGCCGCGAGTGAATTCGCGCAGCTCGACGAAGCTGGGCAGCAGGTCGCGGGTGAACTCGTCGGGAAGCTGGCCGAGGCGCTGTTCCAGGCTGTCGATGCCCTGGCTGGCCGCGCTGTGACGCAGGGCGTCGCCGCTGTTGAGATAGGCCTGGACATTGTCCGCCACTTCACCGCGGAAGTGCTGGGCCAGTTCCAGGTACTGCTCCATTAGCTGGTAGGGCCGCTGCAGGGCCTTCTGCGACCACCAGAGGGTGGCCCCCAATGCCAAGCACACAGTGACCAGCAGCAGGGTAATGAGGTTGGTGAGCAGTTTCAGGCGCATCCTGTCCTCGACAGACTTCTGAGGGATGGCCAGATGATATTGCTGTTTAGTGACAGTCCCGTGACGACGGGGAGGTCAATCCT
Source organism: Pseudomonas sp. OTU5201 (assembly GCF_038440135.1). Classification (NCBI taxonomy): domain Bacteria; kingdom Pseudomonadati; phylum Pseudomonadota; class Gammaproteobacteria; order Pseudomonadales; family Pseudomonadaceae; genus Pseudomonas; species Pseudomonas sp. OTU5201. The sequence goes on from NZ_JASATC010000006.1 coordinate 66,424, forward strand.
TGTGCAACTCCACCCGGTTGCGCCCGCCGTGTTTGGCGCGGTAGAGCGCTTCGTCGGCCAGCTTGGACAACTGGTTGATGTCCAGATCGTCCTGCAGTTGGGCGATACCGCAACTGAAGGTGCAGGACAGGTCGTGGGGTTGCGCCGGGTAGCGGATCTCGGCGAAGCGTCGGCGGATTTCTTCCAGCACACGCTGCGCAGCCGCCAGGTCGGTATCGGGCAGTACCACGGCGAACTCCTCGCCACCGTAGCGGCCAATGTGGTCGGTCTTGCGCAGGCGTTGCTTGAGGAACAGCGCGAGGCTTTTGATCACCCGGTCGCCCATGGGGTGGCCGTAGGTGTCGTTGACCTTCTTGAAGTGGTCGATATCGAGCATGGCAAAGCACAGCGGCTTGCCTTCCCGGCGTGCCCGGGAGCTGGCGTCTTCCAGTAACTGCAAGGTGTGGGTGTGGTTGAACAGCCCGGTGAGGCTGTCGCGCACCATACGCGCCTTCAGGCTGCGCGCACGCTTGGCGCGGGTGCGCACCGTGGCGATCAGGTGGCGCGGCTTGATCGGCTTGGTGAGGAAGTCGTCGCCGCCCTCGCTCATGGCGTCCAGCTGCTTATTCAGGTCGTCCTCGGCCGACAGATAAATGATCGGCACACTGACGTAACGCTCGTGCTGGCGAATGACCTTGGCCAGTTCGGTGCCAAGGCATTCGGGCATGTACATGTCGAGGATGATCAGGTCTGGCTGGAAATCGGCCAGGGCCAACAGGGCCTGTACCGGCTCGGTGATGACGCGGGTGACGATTCCGGCCGAGTTGAGGACCAGTTCGGTATGGGTGGCCTGGGCTCGGGAGTCGTCAACCACCAGCACCTTGAACGGGTCGTAGTGAGCGGTGCGGGTAAGGGTTTCCAGCTTCTCCAACAGGCTGGACGCGTCCAGGGCACCGGTGAAGAACTCCTGGCCGCCGGCGCGCACGGCGGTCAGGCGGGTCGGGGCGTCGGCCTCGTCATGGCTGAAGAAGATGATCGGCAGCTTCTGTTCCAGTCCCTGCTGGGCCTCGCGTGCCAGCTCCAGCCCCTGGCCCGCACCGGAGAAGTCCACTTCCAGCACGATGGCCGCCGGATGCCGTTCGGCCATGGCCGAGCGGAAGGCGTTGGCGCTCTCGCAGAGCTGGGCGTTGAGGCCGAAGAACTCCAGTTGCTGGGTCAGGCGCTCGGCGCGCTCCTTGCTTTGCAGTGCCAGGTACACCGGTTTGCGCAAGGGCGGCAGGAAGGTCTGCTCGAACTGGTCGCCATGACGCAGGCCGGTGCGCGACAGGCGCTGCATCAGCAGGCTGAGTTCAGTGATCAGGTCGCTGGACAGACGGCCGCGATTCTCCTCGACGCCACGCAGGCAATTACCGATGGCCATCGCCAGGCGGGTGTGCTCGGGCTGCTCGAAGCGTTCGGCATAGCGCTGCAGGTAGAGGCTGGCCTCGGCCAGCTCGGTCATGCAGGCTGCGCTCCACTCGCTGCGTTGCAGGCGCTGCCAGATCTCCAGGACATGTCGCGCCTGGTTGATCACCCGTTGGGCGAAGTGGTTCTTGAGTCTGTCGCGACTGGGATCTTCGTGCTCGGTCATGGCAGGAGGTGTCGCCTGGAGACGATCTAAATGATGGCTCCATGCTATCACCTTGTTAGCGGTACGCCAGTGCCATCTGTCCCGTTTCAGCTGACCTGCTGGATAAAAGCGTCAGCGGGTTGGAGGAAACCGACAGGGACACGCATACCGGATGATGGTTTGGCTCTCGGCCACTGCGCCGCGCGTGCTCATCCCTTATAGTGCTGAACTCGGCCACAACCACCGCGAAGGACCGTGGTCGAACCTTTCCTTGCTGATCGAAACTCGAAGGACACTGCCATGCTGGACTGGAAGAAGCGTATGGGCGACGCACGCGAGCGCGTCGATGATTCGGTTGACGATGTGCGCAGCTACCTGGGCGGTATCTGGTTGAGCCGCGCCCTCGGCAGCCTGCTGGTGATCTACCTGATCGCCTGTGTGGTGGTGGGTTGGTACTGGAGCCGCGAACCCGACCTCTTCCCCGTGCAGCAGAACGCCCAGGCGGCCGCCGAACGCGCTGGTCGTCAGATGGTCAACGGCTACACCACGGTGGAAGCCCTCAAGACCGTGGCTCAGACCCTGCTCGACAAGAGCGGCGGCTACCTCTCCAACGACCTGGCCCCGCCCGGTCTCTGGCTGGACAACATGCCCAGCTGGGAATACGGCGTGCTGGTTCAGGTGCGCGACCTGTCCCGCGCCCTGCGCAAGGACTTCGCCCGCTCCCAGTCCCAGTCCACCGAGGACCCGGACCTGGCCAAGGCCGAGCCGCGCTTCAACTTCGATAACAAGAGCTGGGCCTTGCCCGCCTCAGAGGCCGAGTACAAGGAAGGTATCCGTTCCCTGGACCGCTACCTGGCCCGCCTGTCCGACCCCAAGCAGCCCAACGCGCAGTTCTATTCTCGTGCCGACAACCTGAACAACTGGCTGGGCGACGTCGCCACCCGTCTCGGCTCGCTGTCCCAGCGCCTGTCCGCCAGCGTTGGCCGAGTGCGCCTGAATACCGATATCAGCCCGGAAGCTGCCGCGGCCAGTGGCCAGGTGCCAGCCGTGAGCGAAGAGATCGTCGAGACGCCCTGGCTGCAGATCGACAACGTCTTCTATGAAGCCCGTGGCCAGGCCTGGGCGCTGTCGCACATCCTGCGCGCCATCGAAGTCGACTTCGCCGACGTCCTGGCGAAGAAGAACGCCACCATCAGCGTGCGGCAGATCATCCGCGAACTGGAGGCTGCCCAGGAGCCGCTGTGGAGCCCCATGGTGCTGAACGGCAGCGGCTACGGCATCCTGGCCAACCACTCGCTGGTGATGGCCAACTACATCTCCCGCGCCAATGCCGCCGTCATCGACCTGCGCCAGTTGCTGGAGCAGGGCTGATGGTGATCGATGAACGCGAGGCGGCCCATCGTGCCGCCTCCGACGCCGAGCGGGTGGCCTGGGTCGATGAGGATGACCGCCCGCTCGGCGGTCTGCCTCGCGCCGAGTTGCGCGAGCGCGGACTGATCTCCCGCGGCACCTTCATCCTGCTGTTCAACTCCGCCGGCCAACTCTGTGTGCATCGCCGCACCCTGAGCAAGGCGCTTTATCCGGGCTACTGGGATGTGGCCGCCGGGGGCATGGTGCAGGAGGGCGAGGAGTACGCGGAATCCGCGGCCCGCGAGTTGGAAGAGGAGCTCGGGATCGGCGGCGTGCCGCTGCGCGAGCATGGCCGCTTCTATTTCGACGAGCCGGGCAACCGTCTCTGGGGAGCCGTGTTTTCCGCCGTTTCCGACGCGCCGCTCAAGCTGCAGCCGGAGGAGGTGATGGATGCGCGGTTCATGGACGTGCAGGACGCTTTGGTCCAGCAGCCTTGCTGCCCGGACTCCCTCAAGGCGCTGAAGCTTTACCTCGCTTCCCGCTAGGTGGCGTTTCCATCCGCTAGGGGCGATTGCAATCGCCAAGGGTTGCGCAGCAGCCCTGCAGTCTCGGTAGGCAGACCTTCAGTCTGCTTGGCGAATGAATTCGCCCCTACATTGAAAACGCCCCGAACACCTTCTCAACCCGCGCCAGGCGCGGGTTTGTGCAGAATCCCGGACCCTTTCGTGCGGGATGCTGCACGAGGTCGCCAATCTGTCGATCAATGGCGCATTTTCGTACTTAGCATTCGCTGCGATAACTGCTAAATTTCGCCGCCTTTCAACCCTGGCCTCCCAGCCAGGCAGCGCTGCCCCTGCCAGAGTGGGGCTTCGCGGTCGGCGCCCCGCCGACCAGTCGCTATCCTGACCCCTACGAGGAAAGCCGGTGGTCAAGAAAGCTTCGTCCTTTGCCGCCCTGGGCGGCCTGGTGTACTCCACCGACAGCGGCCGGCACTGCCCGGATTGCCGCCAGCCTCTCGACGCCTGTGTCTGCAAGCAAGCCGCCGTGCCTGCTGGCGATGGCATTGCCCGTGTGCGCCGTGAAACCAAGGGCCGTGGCGGCAAGACCGTCACCACCGTCAGCGGCGTACCGCTGGCCGAAGATGCCCTGAAGGACCTGGCCAGTGCGCTCAAGCGTCGTTGTGGAACCGGTGGAGCCCTGAAGGACGGCGTGATCGAGATCCAGGGCGACCACGTGGACCTGTTGCTTGAAGAACTCGCCAAGCGCGGCTTCAAGGCCAAGAAATCCGGCGGCTGAGCCACGGCTTTCTAAACTGACCGTCATAGCAGCGGTCAACACTCCAACGTCACACGACCGAATTAACCTGTCCGCGCCCGCCCGGTACGATCCGGCGGGCATGGCCCTTTTCTATCCCATAGGGGGAAACCGATGTCTGCACGACGCACGCGCAAGGACGATGGCACCAGCTGGACCGTGGCCGACAGCCGCAGTGTCTATGGCATTCGCCACTGGGGGGCCGGCTTTTTCGCGATCAACGAATCGGGTCGAGTCGAAGTACGCCCGCGCGGTCCCGGCAGTGCGCCGATCGATCTTTTCGAGCAGGTCGACACCCTGCGCGAAGCAGGCCTCAGCCTGCCGCTGCTGGTGCGTTTCCCGGATATCCTGCAAGAGCGCGTGCGCCAACTGACCGGCGCCTTCGACGCCAATATCGAGCGCCTGGAGTACCAGAGCCGCTACACCGCCCTGTACCCGATCAAGGTCAACCAGCAGGAAGCGGTGGTGGAAAACATCATCGCCACCCAGAACGTCTCCATCGGTCTGGAAGCCGGTTCCAAGCCCGAGCTGCTGGCAGTGCTGGCACTGGCGCCGAAGGGCGGCACCATCGTCTGCAACGGCTACAAGGACCGTGAGTTCATTCGCCTTGCACTGATGGGCCAGAAGCTCGGCCACAACGTCTTCATCGTGATCGAGAAGGAAGCCGAGGTGGAGTTCGTCATCGACATCGCCGCCGAGCTCAAGGTCGCCCCCCAGGTGGGCCTGCGCGTGCGCCTGTCGTCCCTGGCGTCCTCCAAGTGGGCCGACACCGGTGGCGAGAAATCCAAGTTCGGTCTTTCCGCCGCGCAGATTCTTTCCGTAGTCGAGCGCTTCCGCAAGGCTGGCCTGGACCAGGGCGTGCGCCTGCTGCACTTCCACATGGGCTCGCAGATCGCCAACCTGGCCGATTACCAGCACGGCTTCAAGGAAGCCATCCGCTACTACGCGGAGCTGCGTAACCTCGGACTGCCGGTCGACCACATCGACGTTGGCGGCGGCCTCGGCGTCGACTACGACGGCACCCACTCGCGCAACGCCAGCTCCATCAACTACGACATGGACGACTACGCCGGCGTGGTAGTGGGCATGCTCAAGGAGTTCTGCGACGCCCAGGGCCTGCCGCACCCGCACATTTTCTCGGAGAGCGGCCGCGCCATGACCGCGCACCACGCCGTGCTGGTGATGCAGGTGACTGACGTCGAACGCCACAACGACGCCGTGCCGCAGATCGACAACGTCGCCGAACAGCCGGAGATCGTCCGCTGGCTGATGGACCTGCTCGGCCCGACCGATGCCGAGATGGTCACCGAGACCTACTGGCGCGCCACTCACTACATGGGGGATGCCGCCTCTCAATACGCCGAGGGCAAACTGACCCTCGCCGAGAAGGCCCTGGCCGAGCAGACCTACTTCGCCATCTGCCGTCGCCTGCATAACCAGCTCAAGGCGCGCCAGCGTTCCCATCGCCAGGTGCTCGACGAGCTGAACGACAAGCTGGCGGAGAAGTACATCTGCAACTTCTCGGTGTTCCAGAGCCTGCCGGACACCTGGGCCATCGGCCAGGTGCTGCCGATCATCCCGCTGCACCGCCTGGACGAGGAGCCCCTGCGCCGCGCCGTGCTGCAGGACCTGACCTGCGACTCCGACGGCAAGATCAACCAGTACGTGGACGAGCAGAGCATCGAGACCAGCATGCCGGTGCACGAGGTGCGCGAGGGTGAGGACTACCTGCTCGGCGTGTTCCTGGTAGGTGCCTACCAGGAGATCCTCGGTGACATGCACAACCTGTTCGGTGACACCGACTCGGTGAACGTCTACCAGAATGATGACGGCAGCGCGTATCACGCCGGCATCGAAACCCACGACACCATTGAAGACATGCTGCGCTATGTGCACCTGTCTCCTGAGGAACTGATGGCGCACTACCGCGACAAGGTGGCCAGCGCCAAACTGAGCCCGCGCGAGCGCACCCAGTACATCGATGCCCTGCGGCTGGGGCTGACCCGCTCGTCTTACCTGTCATCCTGAGTACCGGCCCACGATTGGCTGCGCGTCGGAAAAACTGCGTTGAAACTGGCTTCGGAATGCTCATTTACAGTCGTAAACTCCGTTTCCTCAGCCAGTTGCGCCTTGTTGTTCTCCAGCTCGCACAATCGTGAACCGGCTCTGATGGGCCAGTGAATGAAGGAGCCCGGCCTTGCGCCAGGCTCTTTCTTGGGCCGCGATCCGACCAACCCCCTGGCAAAATCCCCGATCCGGCGCTTTCATTTCCGCCAGCCAATTCTGGTTTGTCCGGAGCACCTCAAATGCCGCGCGTCCTCCTGCTCGAATGTAGCCCCAACGACCTGGCATCCCCCGGCGGCCAGTTGGCCCGGGAAATGGCCCGGCGCATCCATCCGAAGGCCGAAGTGATCGTGCGCAACCTTGTGCGCGAGCCGCTGCCGCCGCTCTGTGCAGGTTATGCCGAGGCGGTGGTGGGCAAGTCGGATTGCCCGGAGGCAGCCTTCACCCTTTCGGAGCAGTTGATCGGTGAACTGGAGGCGAGCCACTACCTGATCATCTCGACACCGATGCACAACTACATGGTGCCGGCGGCGCTGAAGCTCTGGCTGGACTACGTGGTGCGCATCCATCGCACTTTCGAGATACACGACGGCCGGCGCGATGGCCTGTTGGAGGACCGGCCCACCTTCGTGGTGCTGAGTTCGGGCGGGCATTACCTGGGGGCCAAGGCCAAGCAGATGGATTTCCTTTCCCCCTACCTGCGTCATGTGCTCGGCATCATCGGTCTGCATCATGTGGAGTACGTCCACCTGCAGGGGCTGGCCGACGGCGACGAAGCGGTGGCAGCGGCCCTGCAACAGGCGCGGGAGCGCCTGTCGTTCAATCCGGTCTTCGCCCCCGAACCTTTCCCCGACGTACAACTGTAGGTTGGTGCAGCGCGAAGCGAAGTCCAACAAGGCGGTGCCTGCACCGCCTGCCTTCAGCTTCCGATCACGCCGTAGCCACGCGCCATCAGCACCGCCAACAGCGGCAGCAGCAGCGCAAGCAGCAGCTCCAGGCGGATCACCATGATCACTGCCTTGGCCTTGCCGGGGCTGATCTCCGGCACTTGCCCGGCGCTCAGCATATTGCGCCAGTTGAGGAAGACGAAGGTCGGGAAGCTGGAGAGCAGGGCGATCAGCACGAACAGCCCCATCTTGGCGTGGAACATCGAGTTGCCCAGGTAGTAGTCCAGGCCCTTGCCGTACCAGACCACCCGCGCCAGGCCGGTGGCCAGCACCGCACCGGCGGCCAGGCCGTAGGCGATGTCGATGCTCACCAGGCTGCGGGCGCGTTCGAGGTCCAGCGGCAGCTTGAACAGTCGATGCTCCAGGACGAGCAGGGCGAAGAGCACGAAGATCGACAGGAAATGCAGGTACGCGGCAATAGCTTGTCCCATGGGAACTCCTTCAGGTCATCAGGTTCGTTGTCGTTGTGGTCATCCTTGCCGGGCGAGGTACTCCACCCGGTTGCGGCCATTCTGCTTGGCCAGGTACAGCCCGCGGTCGGCGCGTTCCAGGGCGGTGGCCTGGGTATCGCCGGGCTGTACCAGGGTCGCGCCGAAGCTGGCGGTCTGCGCCAGGGCGTGGCCTTCCAGCGGGATGGGCTCCTGCTCGATGGCTCGGCGCAGGCGCTCGGCCACCTGCAGCAACTCGGTCTCGTCATGCACCGCTATCAGGGCGACGAATTCTTCGCCGCCCAGGCGTGCCAGCAAGTCCTGGGGCCGCAACGCTGCGCTCATGCGGCGGGCACTTTCCCACAGCACCTGGTCACCAGCGCCGTGGCCATGCTGGTCATTGACCTTCTTGAAATGGTCCAGGTCGCAGTAGATCACCCCCAGCTTGAGGTCGCTGCCGAGCAGCTTGGCCAGTTCCAGCGGGTAGAACTGGTTGAAGCCGCCTCGGTTCCACAGCTGGGTCAACGGGTCCATCAGCGCCTTGCGCTGTTCGCGGTCCACCGCCTCGCGCAGGTTGCGGGTCTGCTGGCTCAGCATGCGCATCTGCAGATAGCCCTGGGTCAGGGTCGCCAGGTCGCGCAGGCGAGTGCGCTCGAAGCGGCTGAAGGCGCGCTGGGTCGGGTCCAGCAGGCAGAGGGTGCCGATGGGTTGGCCGTCGGCGGAGTAGATCGGCTGGCCGGCGTAGAAGCGCAGGTAGGGCGGGCCCAGCACCATCGGATTATCAGCGAAGCGCGGGTCGCGGCGGGCGTCCTCCACCAGCAACAGGTCGTCCTGGAGGATGGCGTGACCGCAGAAGGAAATGTTCCGCGGTGTTTCCTGTGCCGCCAGGCCGATGCGTGCCTTGAACCATTGGCGATCCTGGTCGATCAAGCTGATCAGCACCGTGGCCACGTTGAACAAGTCGCGGGTCAGTCGCACCAGGGTATCGAGGTAGTGCTCGGCGGGTGTGTCGAGGATATCCAGGTTCTGCAGTGCCTGAAGGCGTCGTGGTTCATCGGGATGGCAGGGGGCGGCCAGCATTGTCTACTCCTTATCCGTGGGTACCGGCGAACCAGGCGTCGCGCTTGTTCAGACGCCATGCCAGTGTACCGAGGCTGAGCCCGCGCACTGCCATGAAGGCGAGGAAGGCCAGCCAGAGTCCGTGGTTGCCGAGAAACTGTAGCCCCCATCCCAGTGGCAGGCTAAGGGCGACCGCCACCAGCATGGCATCGCGCATTTCCCGGGCACGGGTGGCGCCGATGAACAGGCCGTCCAGCAGGTAGCTCCAGACCGCGATCAGCGGCAGCAGCGCCAGGTAGGGCAGGTAGGTGTGAGCCACCTCGCGCACGGCGGTAATATCGCTCTGCATATCAATGAACAGGCCGCCACCAACGGCGAAGAACAGCGCAAAGGCCAGGCTCGCCAGCAGCGACCAGCCACCGGCCACCAGCAGGGAGCGGCGCAGGCTCAGGCGGTCGCGGGCACCGATGGCGTGCCCGCACAGGGCTTCCACGGCATGGGCCAGGCCATCCAGGGCGTAGGCGGTGACTAGCAGGCCGTTGAGCAGCAAGGCGTTGGCCGCCACCGTGGCGTCGCCCATCCGAGTGCCCTGCACTGTCAGTAGGAAGAACACCAGTTGCAGTGCCAGGGAGCGGATGAAGATGTCGCGGTTGACCGCCAGCAACGGCCGCCAGTTGCACCACAGCCGCAGCGCCGGCCAGTCGATGCGGCCAGGGTGGCGGCGCAGGGCGCCGCGGGTGAGCGCCAGGCCGATCAGCGCGCCGCTCCACTCGGCAATCACCGCTGCCCGCGCTGCACCGGCCACGCCCCAGTCCAGTCCGAGGACGAACCACAGCGCCAGGGCGATATTGGCGAGGTTGGTGCCCAGCAGAATGGCCAGGGGCGCGCGGGCGTTCTGCGTGCCGAGGAACCAGCCGACCAGGGCATAGTTGGCCAGCGCCGCCGGCAGGCCGAGCAGGCGCAGGTGGAAGAATTCGCGGGTTAGTGCGTCCAGCTCGGCAGAGGGATTCATCAGCGCCAGAGCCAGGTCGCTGAAAGGCACTGCCAGCAGCCCCAGCAGCAGGGCCAGACCCAAGGCCAGGCCCAGCCCCTGCAGCAACACCTGGCGCAGGGCGCCGCCGTCCGCGCGTCCGGCGGCCTGGGCGGCGAAGCCGGTGGTGCCCATGCGCAGGAAGCCCAGTACGCCGAGCAACAGCATGTACAGGGTGCTGCCCACCGCCACGGCGCCCAGTTGATGGGCGTGGGGCAGGTGGCCCACCACGGTGCTGTCCACCAGGGCGACCAGGGGCACGGAGATGTTCGAGAGGATCATGGGGGCGGCCAGGGCCCAGACCTTCCTGTGGGTCGGGGAATGCCGCCAGGCGTCGAGGAACGGACTCATGCAGGGCTCCAGTCAGGCGGCGCAGTATAGCGGCGCGGCGTTTCGAGAGGTGTATCGCCCCTGCCGTCATACGGATGCCACTGGAACGCCGGGCTGGTCTATAGTTCGCCGCTTATATGCACTCCCCATCGAGAGCCTGCCATGCCGAAGAAAGGACTACTTCTGGCCGTGGTGCTGAGCCTGCTCAGCGCCTGCGATTCCTCCACCCCCGAGCAAGCGGCGAGCAAGTCGCGACCTGCCGAAGTCGAGCAGGCGGCGCGCCCGGCCGTCGATACTGCGGCCCTGGCCACGCGCTACGCCGGCCGTGAGCTGAAGGTGATCGACGTATCCGAAGTGCAGCTCGACGGCGCCAGCGCCCTGTCGGTGACCTTCTCGATACCGCTGGACCCGGAGCAGACGTTCGCCGAGCGCCTGCACCTTGTGGACAGCAAGGACGGTAAGGTAGACGGCGCCTGGGAGCTTTCCGACAACCTGATGGAGCTGCGCCTGCGCCACCTGGAGCCCAAGCGCAAGCTGGTACTGACCATCGACCCCGGCCTGCGTGCGGTGAATGATGCGCGCCTGGCCGAGGAGCACATCACCCGCCTGGAAACCCGCGACCTGCAAGCCACCGTCGGCTTCGCCAGCCGTGGCTCGCTGCTGCCCACCCGCCTGGCCGAAGGCCTGCCGGTGATCGCGCTGAACGTCGACAGGGTCGATGTGGACTTCTTCCGCGTGAAGACCGAGTCCCTGCCGGGCTTCCTCGCCCGCTGGGGCAAACGCGGTGCCCTGGACGTCTGGGAAGCCCGCGAACTGCTGAAAATGGCCGACCTGGTCTACACCGGCCGCTTCGACCTGAAGCCTGCACGCAACACCCGCGAAACCCTGCTGCTGCCCATTGCCAACCTCGATCCGATGAAGCAGCCCGGTGTCTACCTGGCGGTGATGAAGGAAGCCGGCAGCTACACCTATTCCAACCCGGCGACGCTCTTCACCCTGAGCGACATCGGCCTCTCCGCCCACCGCTACAGCGACCGCCTGGATGTCTTCACCCAGGCCCTGGAAGGGGGCGCCGCCCAGGCCGATATCGACCTGGAACTGCTGGACGGCGACGGCCGCGTACTGGCCGAAGGCAAGACCGATAGCAAAGGCCACGCCGAATTGCCGCTGCCGCCCAAGGCCGAAGTGCTGATAGCCCGCAAGGATGAGCAGACCAGCTTGCTGCGCCTGTCAGCGCCTGCGCTGGACCTGGCCGAGTTCGACATCGCCGGTCCGACCAGCCACGCGCTGCAGTTCTTCGTCTTCGGCCCGCGCGATCTCTACCGTCCTGGTGAAACCGTGCTACTCAACGCCCTGCTGCGCGATGCCGATGGCCGCGCGGTGGCGGGCCAGCCGGTGACCGTGGAAGTACGCCGCCCCGACGAACAGGTCAGCCGCCGCTTCGTCTGGGAAGCCGGGGAGGGCGGTTTCTACCAGTACCCGTTGCAGCTCGCCGCTGAAGCACCCACCGGACGCTGGCAGTTGCTCTTCGATCTGGGTGACGGCAAGCCGCAGCTCTACGAATTCCTCGTCGAAGACTTCCTGCCCGAGCGCATGGCCCTGGAGCTCAAGGGCAGCGACCAGCCTTTCGCGCCCCGTGATAGCGCGCGCTTCCAGGTCACCGGCCGTTACCTCTATGGCGCGCCGGCCTCCGGCAACCGCCTGACCGGCCAGCTCTACGTGCGACCGTTGCGTGAAGCGGTGAAAGGGCTGCCCGGCTACCAGTTCGGCTCGGTGACCGAGGACGAATTGAAACAGGACATCGAACTCGACGATACCCAGCTCGACGCCGACGGCAAGACCGAGCTGAACATCGAAACCCGCTGGGCCGAGGCCAAATCGCCGCTGCAGTTGATTCTCCAGGCCAGCCTGCAGGAGTCCGGCGGCCGCCCGATCACCCGTCGCCTGGTGCAGCCGGTATGGCCGGCCGAGCGCCTGCCGGGCCTGCGCGCATTGTTCGATGGCGAGGAAACCGACGCCGACAGCCTGGCCGAGTTCGAGTTGCTGGTGGCTGACCCCGAAGGCAACAAGCTGGCCGCCGACAACCTCAAGGTGCGCCTGGTGCGCGAGCGCCGCGACTACTACTGGAACTACTCCAACAACGATGGCTGGACCTACCACTTCAACGAGAAGTACCTGAACCTCTCCGAAGAACAGGTGCAGGTGTCTGCCGGCGGCACCGCCAAGGTCAGCTTCCCGGTGGAGTGGGGCCCCTACCGCGTGGAAGTGGAAGACGCGCAGACCGGCATCACCAGCAGCCTGCGCTTCTGGGCCGGCTACCGCTGGCAGGACAACGCCGAAGGCGGCGCAGTGCGCCCGGATCAGGTCAAGCTGGCGCTGGATAAACCGGCCTATGCCGCCGGCGAAACCGCCAAAGTCACCGTCACCCCGCCCAGCGCCGGCAGCGGCTACCTGCTGGTGGAGTCCGCCGAGGGGCCGCTATGGTGGCAACCCATCGAAGTACCGGCTGAAGGCAAGCGCTTCGATATCCCGGTGGCCAAGGACTGGGCGCGTCACGACCTCTATGTCAGCGCGCTGGTGATCCGCCCCGGCGAGCGCAAGGCCAGCGTCACGCCCAAGCGCGCTGTGGGCCTTTTGCACCTGCCGCTGGAACGGGCGCCGCGCAAGCTGGCCCTCACCCTCACCGCGCCTGAGACGATGCGGCCCAAGCAGCCGCTGAAGGTCCAGGTACAGGCGAAGAACGCCGATGGCAGCATGCCCAAGCAGGTGAACGTGCTGGTGGCCGCAGTGGACGTAGGTATCCTCAACATCACCCGCTACGCCACGCCTGATCCCTTCGCCACGCTCTTCGGCCGCAAGGCGTACGGTGCTGACCAACTGGACGTCTACGGCCAACTGATCGAAGCCGGGCAGGGGCGCCTGGCGTCCCTGGCCTTCGGTGGCGACGCCGCCCTGGCCGGCGGAGGCAAACGCCCGCAGACCAGCATCACCATCGTCGCCCTGCAAAGCGTGCCGGTAACCCTGGACGACCAGGGCCAGGGCGAGGTCAGCCTGGATATTCCCGACTTCAACGGCGAACTGCGCCTGATGGCCCAGGCCTGGACCGATGAGCGCTACGGCATGGCGGAGGCCAAGACCATTGTGGCCGCACCCTTGGTAGCGGAACTGGCTGCGCCGCGCTTCCTCGCCGGTGGCGACCAGACCACCCTGGCGCTGGACCTGACCAACCTCTCCGGCAAGCCGCAGCGCCTGGACATCAACCTGGAAAGCAGCGGCCAACTGGACCTTGCCCAGAGCGGTGGCGCCCAGACTGCGCCCGTCCAGCTCGCCGATGGCCAGCGCACCACCCTGCGCATCCCGGTGCGTGCCGTGGGCGGCTACGGCCAAGGTAGCTTCAAGGTGACGGTCAACGGCCTGGAACTGCCGGGCGAGAACTTGCCGCCGTTCAGCCGCGAATGGACCCTTGGCGTGCGCCCGGCCTATCCGGCACAGCTCAGGCAGTTCCGTGCGGTACTCAAGGGCGATAGCTGGAGCCTGCCGGCTGGAACCCTGGATGCTTACGAGCCTGATGGGCGCGAGGCCTTGCTGCAACTCTCCAGCCGCCCGCCGCTGAATCTGGGTGAGCAGGTGCGCGCCCTCAAGGCCTACCCCTACGGCTGCGCCGAGCAGACCACCAGCGGTCTTTACCCGTCGCTTTACGCCGATGCCGCCTCCCTCAAACGCCTGGGCCTGGAAGGCGAACCGGACGACAAGCGCCGCAAGTCCATCGAACTGGGCATCGAGCGCCTGCTGGGTATGCAGCGCTACAACGGCAGCTTCGGCCTGTGGAGTTCGGACGGTGAAGAGGAATACTGGCTGACCGCCTACGTCACCGACTTCCTCCTGCGCGCCCGCGACCAGGGGTTCGCCGTGCCGCCGGAAGCCTTGAAGAAGGCCAGTGAGCGGCTGCTGCGCTACCTGCAGGAGCGCAGCCTGATCGAGATCAGCTACAGCCAGAATGCCGACCACACGCGCTTCGCCGTGCAGGCCTATGCCGGTTACGTCCTGGCGCGCAGCCAGCAGGCGCCCCTGGGCGCCCTGCGCAGCCTGTGGGAGCGTCGCGCCGATGTCCGCTCCGGCCTGCCGCTGGTGCAGCTGGCGGTGGCCCTCAAGCTGATGGGCGACGCGCCTCGCGCCGACCAGGCCCTCGAACTGGGACTGCGCGTGCAACGCGAAAGCCGCGATTGGCTGGCCGACTACGGCAGCCCGCTGCGCGACCAAGCGCTGATTCTCGCCGTGCTGGAGGAGCATGATCTGGCTGCCGACGTTCGCGAGCAGCGCCTGTTCGACCTGGCCGACCTGGTGGCCGGCGAGCGCTGGCTGTCCACCCAGGAACGCAACGCCCTGTACCTGGCTGGCCGTGGCCTGCTAGGTAAACCCGAGCCGAACTGGAGCGCGCAACTCACCGCGGGTGACCAGCAGCGCGAACTGAACAACCAGCAGCCGGGGCTCAAGCTGGAAGGCGCCCTGCTGGCCGAGCCGCTTCGCATCGCCTCTGGCGGCAGTGAACCGCTTTATCAGCAGCTGACGTTGTCCGGCTATCCGTTGGCGGCACCGCCTGCCGGAGGCGATAACCTCACCATTCGCCGCGAGTTCCTCGGCGTGGATGGCCAGCGCCTCGACCTCAAGGCCCTGGACAGCGGCGAACTGGTGCTGGTGCACCTGGCCATCGAAGCCAAGGAACGGGTCCCCGACGCCCTGGTGGTGGACCTGCTGCCGGCCGGCCTGGAACTGGAAAACCAGAACCTCGCCCAGAGCGCCGCCAGCCTGGACGACGCCAGCAGCGCGGTGAAGGCATGGCAGAAGTCCATGCAGAACGCCGCCATCAAACACCAGGAGTTCCGCGACGACCGCTACGTGGCCGCCCTTGATGTTGGCGAGTACGGCACTACCCACTTGCTCTACCTGGCCCGTGCCGTTAGCCCCGGCACCTACCGCGTGCCGCCGCCCACGGTGGAGTCCATGTACCGACCGAACTGGCAGGCGTTGGGCGATGCGCCGGAGCAGTTGGTGGTGAGAGGGAAGTAGGGGGAGTAGGGGAGTATTCCCCAAATTGCATCCTGGCTACGGTAGACGATGTTTCTGTAGCCCGGATGAAATCCGGGAATCGTGCGACAAGGAGGTCGTGCAATGGTCAACTATCGACGGGCGCGCGTATCCGGCGCCTGTTATTTCCTCACTCTGGCACTCAAGGACCGTCGGCGCGACTTGCTCGTCTGTTACCAGGACGAGTTGCGTCAGTCCCTGAGGCAGACCATGGTGCGATTGCCTTTCAGACTGCCAGCCATAGTGGTGCTGCCTGACCACCTGCATCTGCTGATGGAGCTGCCTGCGGAGGACGCGGATTTCTCCTCCCGAGTGCGCAGACTGAAATCGGGGTTCGTTTCGCTGCTGCGAGACAAACCTGGCGCTGGCCTGGTGTTCAACTCCAAAGGCGAGGCCAATGTCTGGCAGCGGCGCTTCTGGGAGCACATGATTCGCGATGAGCGGGACTATGCCGCCCACATGGATTACATCCATTTCAATCCGGTCAGACATGGGCTTGTGAACGCCGTGCGTGACTGGCCGCTTTCCAGCTTTCATCGCTTCGTACGGCAAGGGCTTCTCCCTGTGGATTGGGCCGGAGGTGCGGAGTTGGATGTAGCCAGTGCCGGAGAGTGAAGTCGCTCCCGGATTTCATCCGGGCTACGATCTGCCCACCCACGTAGCCCGGATGAAATCCGGGGAAGCCACCTATCAGGCGAGTCCGGATCTATGAGCAGCAGATGGCTAATGCGCCCCTGGCGATCGCCCTGGCTCGCCATCCCTCTGCTGACGGTGGCGCTGCTCTGGTCGGCCGACCGCCTGTTCCCCTTGCCATTGCCGGGCGACGACCTGGCGCGGGTGGTGCTGGCCGAGGACGGAACACCGCTCTGGCGCTTCGCCGATGCCGAGGGCGTGTGGCGCTACCCGGTCAGCCTGGACCAGGTGTCGCCCTATTACCTGGAAGCGCTGCTCACCTATGAGGACCGCTGGTACTACCAGCATCCCGGCGTGAATCCGCTGGCCCTGGCCCGTGCCGCCTGGCTCAACCTCACCGGCGGGCGCGTACTTTCCGGCGGCAGCACCCTGTCGATGCAGGTGGCGCGGCTGCTCGATCCGCACCCGCGCACCTACACCGGCAAGCTGCGTCAACTCTGGCGCACGGCCCAATTGGAGTGGCACCTGTCGAAGGATGAAATCCTCGGCCTCTACCTCAACCGAGCACCCTTCGGCGGCACCCTGCAGGGCGTCGCGGCGGCAAGCTGGGCCTACCTCGGCAAGCCACCGTCCCAACTCACCCGCGCTGAGGCTGCGCTGCTTGCCGTGCTGCCCCAGGCCCCCAGTCGGCTGCGCCCGGACCGCCATCCCGAACGCGCCCAGGCTGCGCGCGACAAGGTGCTGCGGCGTCTGGCGCAGTTCCAGGTCTGGCCAGAGGGCGCCGTGAACGAGGCCATGGAGGAGCCGGTGCTCCTGGCGCCGCGCCAGGAGCCCAGCCTGGCGCCATTGCTGGCGAGGCGACTGAACAAACCCGACAGCCCGCCGCTGATCCGCACCACCCTCGACGCTGCCTTGCAGCGTCGCCTGGAGGATCTCCTGCTGGGTTGGCGTGCGCGCCTGCCAGAGCGCACCTCGGCGGCGATCCTGGTGGTGGAGCACCAGACCATGGCCGTGCGTGCCTACCTGGGGTCGGTCGACATCACCGATGAGCGCCGCTTCGGCCATGTGGACATGATCGAGTCGCTGCGCTCCCCCGGCTCGACCCTCAAACCCTTCCTCTACGGCATGGCCCTGGACGCCGGGCTGATCCATTCCGAATCCCTGCTGCAGGATGTGCCGCGGCGCTACGGCGACTACCGTCCCGGCAACTTCGCCGCGGGGTTCACCGGCCCGGTGTCGGCCAGCGAGGCGCTGGGCATGTCCCTCAACCTGCCCGCGGTGCAGTTACTGGAGGCCTATGGGCCGAAGCGCTTCGCCGGGGAATTGCGCAACGTCGGCGTACCGCTGGTGCTACCGGCGGCCGGTGAACCCAACCTGGCGCTGATCCTCGGCGGTGCCGGCAGCAAGCTGGAGGAGTTGGTCAGCGGCTACAGCGCCTTCGCCCGCCAGGGACGCGTCGCGCACCTGCGGCTGCAACCCCAGGACGTGCTGCAGGAACGCAGGCTGCTGTCGCCCGGCGCCGCTTGGATCATCCGCCGCATCCTCGCCGGCCAGGCTCGCCCGGACCGCGACCCGCGTGCAAGGCTGACCCAGCGCCCGGTGCTGGCCTGGAAGACCGGTACCAGCTATGGCTTCCGCGATGCCTGGGCCATCGGCGTTGGCCCGCGTCACCTGATCGGCGTGTGGATAGGCCGCCCCGACGGCACTCCGGTGCCTGGCCAGTTCGGCCTGGCCTCGGCCGCGCCGCTGCTGCTGCAGGTGCATGACCTGTTGATGAACCGCGACACCCAGCTCGGCATCGCCCAGCCTCTGGACCCGCAGCCGCTGGAGGTGAGTGTGGCTGCCATCTGCTGGCCCCTCGGCCAGCCCATGGCCAAGGGCGACCCGAACTGTCGCCGTCAGCGTTTCGCCTGGACCCTGGAGGGCACCACGCCGCCAACACTGTTGGCGGCCGACCAACCCCTCGGGCTGGGGCTGCGCCAGCCGCTCTGGGTGGACGCCAAAGGTCGTCAGGTCGCGGCGGGGTGCAGTGGCGCCCAGGCGCGCGAGCTGGTGCTCTGGCCGGCGCCCCTGGAGCCCTGGCTGCCGCGCCGCGAGCGGCGTGCGGCGCGCCTGCCCGTGGTGGACCCGGCCTGCCCGCCGCAGTTGCCGCCACCGGCTGCACCGTTGTCCATCGTCGGGGTGCGCGAGGGAGACCAGCTGCGCCGCCCGTCGGGCATCGCCGGGCCGCTGCGGCTCAAACTCTCGACTCTGGGGGGTAGCGGCCGGCGTTGGTGGTTCCTCGATGGCGCGCCGCTTGTCACCACGGCGCCGGAGGAGAGCTTCAGCCAGGCGTTCCGGCGCAGTGGCCGGCACCAGCTGAGCGTGCTGGATGAGGCCGGACAGACCACTCGTCTGGAGTTCACCGTCACGGACTGACCGCTCGTTCAAGTTTTTGACGTTGGCCGCCGATATGCCTTGTTGGCAAAGAGTGGGAAAATTGTCGAACGATTTGTATACAATCGCCCGCCCTCGTCTCGACTCCAACAAGCATTCCAAGGAGACAACTCCATGCGCCTCTGGCAACGCAGCATTCAGTGGCAGCTGATCTTCAGCATGGGTACAGCCCTGCTCGCCGGCATCCTCATCGTCATCGGCATCTACTCGGTACTGATGAACCGCCTGACCGAACGTTTCCTGCTGGATGAAGCCTTGCCTGCCCGCGTAGAGGCCATTGGCAATTCCCTGGAGCGCACCCTCGCGGCGCCCATTACCGCCAACGCCGGTATCGCCGAGAACGCGCTGGTGCAGGACTGGCTGAGCGAAGGTGAAGATCCGGCCCGAGCCGAAGCCTTCGCCCGCTACCTGGAAGGTGTGCGTGCCCAGCAGAACGCCACCACCACCTCCATCGCCGTGATGGACAGCGGCCACTACTACACCGGCCAGGGCCTGGCACGCACCATTGACCGCAGCCAGCCGGAGAACCAGTGGTTCTACAAGCTGGTGGTCAGCGACCGTAACCGGGTGCTGGAAATCGACATCGACAAGGGCTCCCGCCTGCCGACCCTGTTCATCAACCAGCGCATCAGCCGCAATGGCAAAACGCTCGGTGTGTCCGGCCTGGGCTACAGCCTGCAGTCCATGTCCGAGATGATCCGCGACTTCCGATTTGGTGAGCGCGGTCGCGTGTTCCTGATGGACCGCGAAGGCCGTATCAAGGTCCACCCGGACGCCGCGCTGAACGGCAGCGCGCGCCTGGCGGATGTGTTTGGCGCGAGCTCAGCTACCGAACTGCTGGCCTCCGCTGGCAAAGCCATTCGCTTCAGCCGTGACGGCGAGGATTACCTCGCCCTGGCCCGCCCGCTGGAAAGCGTCGGCTGGCTGCTGGTGAGTGAAGTGCCAGAGGCGGAAATCTATGCCGAAGCGCGCAAGGCCATGTGGACCAGCAGCTTTGCCGGCTTCGGCGTGCTCGCCGTCTGCTTGCTGCTGGTGGTGGTGCTGGCGCGCGGGTTGGTGCGGCCGATCCGCCAGGTCACCGCGGCGTTGGTGGAAATCGGCGGCGGTGGTGGTGACCTGACCCGTCGCCTGGATGAATCCCGCGCAGATGAACTGGGCGACCTCGCCCGCGGCTTCAACCGCTTCCTGGAAAGCCAGCGCAGCCTGATCGGCGAAGTGCTGGACACCAGCGAGCGCCTGCACAAGGTGGTCGGCCAGGTGGCCCAGGTGGTGGACAACACTGCCGGTCGCGCCGGCCAGCAGCAGGAAATGACCGACATGGTGGCCACGGCTGTGCACGAAATGGGGCTCACCGTGCAGGAGATCGCCCGTAACGCCGGTGCAGCCGCCCAAGCGTCGCAGCATGCACGCGATGAGTCCCTGCAGGCGCGCCAAGTCGTGGGCGAGTCGGTGGGGCATATCGAGAAGATGTCCAACGAGATCGGCGTCGCGGCCTCGGCGGTGAGCGAACTGGCCAGCCAGGTGGCGTCCATCGACCAGGTTCTGGCCGTAATCCGCGGCATCTCCGAACAGACCAACCTGCTGGCGCTCAACGCCGCCATCGAAGCCGCCCGCGCCGGTGAGATGGGCCGTGGCTTCGCCGTGGTTGCCGATGAAGTACGCACCTTGGCCAGTCGTACCCAGTCCTCCACCGATGAAATCCAGCAGATGATCCAGCGCCTCAAGCACGGCGCCGAAACCGCGGTGCACTCCATGCACGCCGGCCAGGCCGCCACCGGCACGGGTGTCGAAGCCAGCCAGCGCACCGGCACCTCCCTGGGTGCCATCACCGATCAGGTGGAGCGCATCAGCGACATGAACCACCAGGTGGCGGCGGCGACCGAAGAGCAGTCCTCGGTGACCGAGGAAATCAACCGCAATGTCCAGGGCATCGCCGACCTGGCCCACGCCACTGCCAGCGAAGTGCGTGGCTGCCGCGAGGAATGCCAGACCCTCAGCCGCCTGGCTGGCGACCTGGCGCAACAGGTGGGCAGATTCAGGTTGTAAGGGGAGCGGGCGGCGGGACGTTGTCCCGCTTGGCGAATGAATTGGCTATGTCTGCGTTAGCGGTTGCGAGAGATTTCCCATCCGGCCAAGAGCCTTGTAGGAGCTGGCTTGCCAGCGAAACGGGGCCATTCGCTGGCAAGCCAGCTCCTACGGGCACTGCAGCTTCCTACAACACGTCATGCAGACATAGCCATTGAAATCGCCCCCAAAGGAAAAGCCCGCAGGCTGAGCAGCACCCTCTCCCTCAGGGAGTGGGCTGCGTCCTGATTCGCGAATGAACTCGCTCCTGCACGGTCAGCCTTCAGCCATCTCCAGCCGGTCCCGCCCCAGTGCCTTGGCGCGGTACAGCGCATCGTCCACGCGCTTGAAGAAGGCCTCGGCACTGCCACCGTCGCGCTCGTCGAAACAGCCCAGGCCCAGGCTCGCGGTAACCGGCAAGAACTGGCCGTCGAGTTCGAAGCCGCGATTGGCCAGGTCTTCACGGAACAGCTCGGCCAATTGGCGGGCCTGCTCCATGCTGGTGTCTGGCATCAGCACGCCGAATTCCTCGCCGCCCAGGCGCAGTAAGGCGTCGCTGTCGCGGCGGAAGAACGCGCGCATGCGCTCGCCGAACGCCCGCAGGCAGGCATCGCCCATGCTGTGGCCGTGTTCGTCGTTGACCCGCTTGAAGAAGTCGATATCCATCAGCAGCAGCGACAACTCGCCGCCATGGCGCTGGGCGCTGGCACACATCGCCGGGAACAGGTTGTTGAACTGGTAGCGGTTTCCCAGTTGGGTCAGGCCGTCGGTGCGGCTCAGCGTATCCAGGCGCTGGCGTTGTTCCAGCAACTGCAGCTCCAGGGCAATCATGGTGACGTACTCGCGGTGGCTGCGGTTCAGCGCCAGCAGCAAGTAGCTGAGGTAGAAGATGAGCGTGATCAGCTCGGCGCGCGTGCTGTCTGGCGACACACTCAACGCCACCAGCCCCGGCAGGTACAGCAGGAGGATGGCCATTATTGCGCGGCGTCGGCGCATGGCGAAGTTGAAGGCCATGGCGGTGCTGAATGCGACGGTGGCCAGGGTGCCGATCAACCTGGACGACAGGAATTCGGGCGACAACAGCACCCAGGCATGGGCCAGGCCCCAGCCGATGGACGACACCAGGATCACGCCCCAGTGACGATCCAGCCAGCTCTGGAGCTCTGGCTCGCTGCCCGCTGCGGGCGGATGGTGCAGCACGCGCGCAGCCAGCATCAGGGTAAAGAAGGCGCAGCCGGCCAGTCCCATGGCCAGGTGCTGCATGGGGGCTGCACTGAACAGCCAGCAGAGCAGCCAGGCCAGCAAGTAGTAGACGCCGCCAAGCCTTGTGCGTGTGCGGGTGTCCTGCACTTCGCGCCAGAGGCTGAATCGCTCTGGGGAATGAGGTAGATCGGCGTCGGTCATCTTTTTGTGATCACAGATACAGCAGAGGTCGGCTGAGCTTAGCCGTTCCATTGCGTCAATGACATCAGATTGATATTGCTTTCGTTTATCCCCGACGAATGAGCCAGACGCCGCAGATGATCAGCGCCAGACCGGCCAGCTTGCCCATGCTGATGGGTGCTTCGCGGTAACCGGCCCAGCCGAAGTGATCCAGCATCAGCGCCATGCTCAGTTGGCCGGCCAGCACCAGCGCCATGAACAGCAGCGCACCGATGCGCGGCCCGGCGAAGGCGGCGGTCGCGATGAACACGGCGCCCAGCAGGCCGCCGCTCCACTGCCACCAGGTCACGCCCTTGAGCGCCTCGAACGTTGGCAGGTCGCGTTGCATCAGCACCACGGTGAGCAGCGCAAGGGTGCCCACCATGAAGGACACCAGCGCCGCACTCATGACACTGGATACCTGCTTGGCGAGTTGGCCGTTGATGCCGGCCTGCAAGGGCAGGAATGAGCCGGCGACGAAGGGCAGGGCGAGCAGCCACCAGGCCTTGGGCATGGCGATCTCCGGG
This sequence comes from Pseudomonas sp. OTU5201, assembly GCF_038440135.1. Classification (NCBI taxonomy): domain Bacteria; kingdom Pseudomonadati; phylum Pseudomonadota; class Gammaproteobacteria; order Pseudomonadales; family Pseudomonadaceae; genus Pseudomonas; species Pseudomonas sp. OTU5201. The sequence goes on from NZ_JASATC010000006.1 coordinate 88,701, forward strand.
GAAAATAGGGGCGCGTAGTATGCCCGATCGTCGCCGGTAGTTCCTTCAAGGCCACTGCGTTTCTCCCTTGGGTATGTTGGCGCTCGGTTGCAGACCTGGCGGGATTCGACAGTCTGCGAATCGGTTGTCCACCCGCGGAAGTCCAGGCCCGCCTTCTGGCATTACCCCCGAACCTGACTACCCTTTTATTGGATATGCCTGTCCAGCTATGTACTGGGCAGGGCCTGCCTGATGAGGGAGAACACGATGGACATGAATCGTCGTCAGTTCTTCAAGGTCTGTGCCGTGGGCCTTGGAGGATCGAGCCTGGCGGCTCTGGGGGTAGCGCCCCCGGAAGCCTTCGCCGACCAGGTGCGCCATTTCAAACTGGCGCGTACTGTCGAGACGCGCAACACCTGCCCTTACTGCTCGGTCGGCTGTGGCCTGATCATGTACAGCCAGGGCGACGCGGCGAAAAACGTCGCGCAGAACATCATCCATATCGAAGGCGACGCGGATCACCCGGTGAACCGTGGAACCCTCTGCCCGAAGGGCGCCGGTCTGCTGGACTTCGTCCACAGCCCCAACCGCCTCAAATACCCGGAGATTCGCGAGCCCGGCTCCAGCGAGTGGAAGCGTATCGAGTGGGATGACGCCCTCGATCGCATCGCCAAGCTGATGAAGGCCGACCGCGATGCCAACTTCGTCGAGAAGAACGACCAGGGCCAGACGGTGAACCGCTGGCTGACCACGGGCTTCCTCGCGGCGTCGGCGTCCTCCAACGAGGCCGGCTACATCACCCACAAGGTGGTGCGTTCCCTGGGCATGCTGGGGTTCGATAACCAAGCGCGTGTCTGACATGGCCCGACGGTGGCAGGTCTTGCCCCGACGTTTGGCCGTGGAGCCATGACGAACCACTGGACCGACATCAAGAATGCCGATCTGGTGCTGATCATGGGTGGCAACGCCGCCGAAGCCCACCCGTGTGGATTCAAGTGGGTCACCGAAGCCAAGGCGCATAACAATGCCCGGCTGATCGTGGTCGATCCGCGCTTCACCCGTTCGGCGTCTGTCGCCGATTACTACGCGCCGATCCGTACTGGCACCGACATTGCCTTCCTCGGTGGCCTGATCAACTACCTGATCAGCCAGGACAAGATCCAGCACGAGTACGTGCGCAACTACACCGACGCGCCCTTCATCGTGAACGACGGCTTCACCTTCCAGGACGGCCTGTTCAGCGGTTACGACGAGGCCAAGCGCGCCTATCCCGACAAGTCCAGCTGGAGCTATGCCAAGGGTGAGGACGGCTACGTTCGTTCCGACATGACCCTGCAGGACCCGCGCTGCGTGTTCCAGCTGATGAAACAGCACTACAGCCGCTACACGCCGGACCTGGTCAGCAGCATCTGCGGTACGCCGAAGGAACAGTTGGAAAAGGTATGGAGCCAGGTTGCGGAAACCTCCGACCCGCGCAAGACCATGACCATCATGTATGCCCTGGGCTGGACCCAGCACTCGGTGGGCTCGCAGATGATCCGCACCGGCGCCATGGTGCAGCTCCTGCTGGGCAATATCGGCATGCCGGGCGGTGGCATGAACGCCTTGCGCGGCCACTCCAACATCCAGGGCCTGACCGACCTCGGCCTGCTCTCCAATTCCCTGCCGGGCTACCTGACCCTGCCGGCTGATGCCGAGCAGGACTACGCCGCGTACATCGACAAACGTGCGGCCAAGCCCGTGCGGCCGGGGCAGATGTCCTACTGGCAGAACTACGGCAAGTTCCACGTCAGCCTGATGAAGTCCTGGTTCGGCAAGTCGGCCACTGCCGAGAACAACTGGTGCTACGACTGGTTGCCCAAGCTCGACGTGCCGGCCTACGACGTGCTGCGCTACTTCGACCTGATGCACCAGGGCAAGGTGAACGGCTACTTCTGCCAGGGCTTCAACCCAATCGGCTCCTTCCCCAACAAGGCCAAGGTCACTGAAAGCCTCAGCAAGCTGAAGTACCTGGTCGTCATGGACCCGCTGGCCACCGAGACCTCCGAGTTCTGGCGCAACGCCGGCGAGTTCAACGACGTCGACACCGCCAGCATCCAGACCACGGTGTTCCGCCTGCCCGTCACTTGCTTCGCCGAGGAAGACGGCTCCCTGGTCAACAGCGGACGCTGGCTGCAATGGCACTGGAAGGGCGCTGAACCACCGGGCCAGGCGCGTACCGACATCGCCATCATGGGCGGCCTGTTGCATCGGCTGCGCGCCGCCTACGCGAAAGATGGCGGAGCCTTCCCCGACCCGATCCTGGGGCTGGACTGGAATTACTTGCGGCCGGATGAACCAGGCCCCGATGAGATCGCCCGTGAGTTCAACGGCAAGGCCCTGGCCGACCTAGCCGACCCGACCACCGGTGCCGTGCTGCTCAAGGCCGGCGAACAAGTGCCGGGCTTCGCCGTACTGCGTGACGATGGCAGTACCGCCAGCGGTTGCTGGATTTTCGCCGGCTGCTGGACCGCCGCCGGTAACCAAATGGCTCGCCGCGACAATGCCGACCCCTATGCCATGGGCCAGACCCTCGGCTGGGCCTGGGCTTGGCCGGCGAACCGGCGCATCCTCTACAACCGTGCCTCGGCCGACCCCTCCGGCAAGCCGTGGAACCCGGAGAAGAAACGCCTGGTGTGGTGGAACGGCAAGGCCTGGACCGGCACCGATGTGCCGGACTACAAGGCTGACGTCGCGCCGGAAGCGGGCATGAGCCCGTTCATCATGAACCCCGAAGGCGTGGCGCGTTTCTTCGCTCTCGACAAGATGAACGAAGGCCCGTTCCCCGAGCACTACGAACCCTTCGAGACCCCCATCGGGCGCAACCCCTTGCACCCGGAGCACGCCAAGGTCACGAGCAACCCGGCCGCGCGGGTGTTCAAGGGCGACTGGGAAGCGTTCGGCAAGGCGGCCGACTTCCCCATCGCCGCCACCACCTACCGGCTCACCGAGCACTTCCACTTCTGGACCAAGCACTGCCGGCTGAACGCGATCACCCAGCCGGAGCAGTTCGTCGAGATTAGCGAAGTGCTGGCCAAGGAACTGGGCATTGCGGCGGGTGATCGGGTCAAGGTCTCCTCCAACCGCGGCTTTATCAAGGCCGTGGCAGTGGTGACCAAGCGCCTGAAACCGCTGACCGTGGACGGCAAGACCGTGCACCAGGTCGGCATTCCGCTGCACTGGGGCTTCTCCGGTGTGGCGCGCCCCGGCTACATCACCAACACGCTTACTCCCTTCGTCGGCGACGGCAATACGCAGACACCGGAGTTCAAGTCGTTCCTGGTGAAAGTGGAAAAGGCATGAGGAGCTGAGCCATGGCATCACAAGACATCATCGCCCGCTCCGCCACCACCACGCCCATGCCATCCGTGCGCCAGATGGACGAGGTGGCCAAGCTCATCGACGTCTCCAAGTGCATCGGCTGCAAGGCCTGCCAGGTGGCGTGCTCGGAATGGAACGACCTGCGTGACGAGGTCGGCCAGAACCACGGCACCTACGACAACCCGGCAGACCTCACGGCCAACACCTGGACCCTGATGCGCTTCACCGAGCATGAGACCGAGGCCGGCAACCTGGAGTGGCTGATCCGCAAGGACGGCTGCATGCACTGCGACGAACCGGGCTGCCTCGCGGCCTGCCCGAGCCCCGGCGCCATCGTGAAATACGCCAACGGCATCGTCGACTTCAACCAGGACAAATGCATCGGCTGCGGCTACTGCATCACCGGCTGCCCCTTCGACATCCCGCGCATCTCGCAGAAGGACCACAAGGCCTACAAGTGCACGCTGTGTTCCGACCGCGTATCCGTGGGGCTGGAGCCGGCCTGCGTGAAAACCTGCCCGACTGGCGCCATCGTCTTCGGCAGTAAGGAAGACATGAAGGAACACGCCGCCGAGCGCATCGTCGACCTGAAATCACGCGGCTTCGAGAACGCTGGACTCTATGACCCGGCGGGCGTCGGCGGCACCCACGTCATGTACGTGCTGCACCACGCCGACAAGCCCTCGCTCTACGCCGGCCTACCTGACGAGCCCGCCATCAGCCCCATGGTCAGCCTGTGGAAAGGCGTCACCAAACCCCTGGGCCTGCTGGCCATGGGCGTGGTGGCGCTGTTCGGCTTCTTCCACTACGTGCGGGTCGGCCCGAATAAGGTGGAAGAAGACGAAGCGCCACGTGGCGATACGGCGGTGCACAAAGTCGACCCGAAATCGCCGAGCTGAGATAAACGCCTCCTCTCCCTCTGGGAGAGGGCCGGGGTGAGGGAACGTCACCCTGATCAGGAGTTGGACATGAACAAAGACATCGAACGCTACACCCCCTCCGAGCGCAGCAATCACTGGGCGGTGGCCATCCTGTTCTTCCTTGCCGGGCTCTCCGGCCTGGCACTGTTCCACCCGTCCCTGTTCTGGCTGAGCAACTTCTTCGGCGGCGGCCCCTGGACGCGCATCCTGCACCCCTTTCTCGGCGTGGCCATGTTCCTCTTCTTCATCTGGCTGGCCATGCGCTTCGCCGGGCACAACCGCTGGGAAAAATCCGACAGCCAATGGCTGAAACAGTGGAAGGACGTGGTCAACAACCGCGAGGACAGACTGCCCGAAGTCGGCCGCTACAACGCAGGCCAGAAGCTGTTGTTCTGGGTGCTATTGCTCTGCATGCTGGTGCTGCTGCTGACTGGCTTGGTGATCTGGCGGGAGTACTTCAGCCACCTGTTCGGCATCGAGCTGATTCGCATCTCCGCCCTGCTGCACGCCTTCGCCGCCTGGGTGCTCATCCTCAGCATCATCGTCCACATCTACGCAGGCATCTGGATCAAGGGCTCCATCAGCGCCATGCTTCACGGCTGGGTCAGCAAGGGCTGGGCCCGCAAGCACCACGGCGCCTGGTACAAGCAAGTCAGCAAGGAGGAGGGCGGCAAACGCTGAGCCGCTGGCTCACGGGCGGCTTCCTGTAGGGGCGAATTCATTCGCCAAGGGCAGCGCAAGCTGCCCCCCTTTCCACCGACACAAGGAGTCCTGCGTGTCAGGCCAGATACTCGAACCGGGCCAGATCGAGGCCGCGGCGAACATCCCACCCTTCCTCCACCTGCCCGGACGCGACCTGTTCCGCGTCCGCGCGATACGCCTGCGCCAGCTCGCTGAGGACCATCCGCTGGCCGGCTACCTGCTGCTGGTAGCGGCACTCTGCGAGGCCCAGCAGCAGGTGCTGGATAACCCGCCGCCGCTTCCCGGTCCGGCCCCCGAATCCCTCGCCCGTAGCCGCGAACACGGCATGCCGCCCATTGCCTTCGAAGCCCTGGTGCGCGCCGATGGCTGGCTGGCCGCTCTGGACGCGCTGCTGGTTCGCGTAGAGGCCATCACCAATCCCGCCGTTGCCGAAGCCGTTCAGCAACTCAAGATCGCCGACACAGCCCAACGCAAGACCTGGGGCGTGGCGCTGCTCAGTGGCCAGTTCGACCTGCTGCCACCCGCCATCGCCCCCTTCGTTGGCGCCGCCCTGCAAGTCGCTTTCAGCCACTGGCTGCTGGCCCTGCCCAATGACGTGATCGTGGAGAGCGAGGCCAAGGTCCTCTGCCCGGCCTGTGGCTCACCCCCAGTGGCCGGCATGGTCCGTCATCGCGGCAAGTACAACGGCCTGCGCTATCTCGCCTGCTCGTTGTGCTCCTGCGAATGGCACTACGTGCGGCTGAAATGCAGCCACTGCCAGGAAAGCAAGCACCTGGCCCATCTCTCGCTCGACCGTGACGGCGTGAAGGGCGAACAGGCGCCGATCCGTGCCGAGGCCTGCCCCAACTGCCAGGGCTACCTCAAGCAGTGCTACCTGGAGTTCGACTCAGGCGCCGAAGCCCAGGCCGACGACCTGGCCAGCCTCGATCTCGACCTGCGCCTGAGCGAAGAGGGCTACCTGCGCCGCGCGCCCAACCTCTTGCTGTCCCCCGGATCGGATTAAGCACCTAGACTCAACAACGGACCTGATTGCCCCACGCTAAGGAATGCCCATGTCGGCCGCTCGCTTGCCCTCCGTCGACCGCCTGCTGCGCAGCCCGGCCTGCACGCTCCTGCAACAGCGATACGGCCGCGAGGCGTTGCTCAAGACCCTGCGCGACCTGCTCGACGAGCTGCGCGAACCGGCGCGTCATGGCCAGCTCGCTGCCATCGAACTGACCGACTCCGTGCTCGCCGGTCGCGCTGGCGAACGTCTCGCCGCCTGGCATACCCGTCGGGTGCGGCGCGTGTTCAACCTCACCGGCACCGTATTGCACACCAACCTCGGCCGCGCCCTGCTGCCCGAGGAGGCCATCGAAGCCATCACCCTCGCCGCACGCTTCCCGCTCAACCTGGAATTCGACCTCGCCACCGGCAAGCGCGGCGACCGCGACGACCTCATCACCGGGCTGATCCGAGAGCTCACCGGCGCCGAGGCGGTCACCGTGGTCAACAACAACGCCGCCGCCGTGCTGCTGGCGCTGAACAGCCTGGGCGCACGCAAGGAAGGGGTGATTTCCCGAGGGGAACTGATCGAGATCGGCGGCGCGTTCCGCATCCCCGACATCATGGCCCGCGCCAGCGTGAAGCTGGTGGAAGTGGGCACCACCAACCGCACCCATCCCAAGGACTACGAGGCCGCCATCGGCCCACGCACCGGCCTGCTCATGCGCGTGCACACCAGCAACTACAGCGTGCAGGGTTTCACCGCCAGCGTGCCCACGGCAGAGCTCTCCACCATCGCCCACCGCCACGGTCTGCCGCTGCTGGAAGACCTTGGCAGCGGCACCCTGGTCGACCTCACCCGCTGGGGGCTGCCCAAGGAGCCCACCGTGCAGGAAGCGCTGCGCGACGGCGCCGATATCGTCACGTTCAGCGGCGACAAATTGCTCGGCGGCCCCCAGGCCGGTCTGATCCTCGGCAGCAAGGAACTGATCGGGCGGATCAAGAAAAACCCGCTCAAACGCGCACTGCGCGTGGACAAGCTGACCCTTGCCGCCCTCGAAGCGGTGCTCGGCCTCTATCGCGCCCCGGAGCGCCTCGCCGAACGCCTTACCACCTTGCGCCTGCTCAGCCGCCCACAGGCCGACATCCGCGCCCAGGCCGAACGCATCGCCCCGCTAGTGGCGACCCAGCTCGGCGCCACCTGGCGGGTGAGCGTGGAGCCGGCCCTGGGCATGATCGGCAGCGGCGCCCAGCCCGTGGCGCGCCTGCCCAGCGCAGCCCTGTGCCTGCGTCCGCAGCAGCCCAAGCGCCTGCGCGGCCGCGCGCTGCGCCAACTCGAAGAGAGCCTGCGCACCTTGCCCATTCCCGTGATTGGCCGACTTGATGACGACGCCCTCTGGCTCGACCTGCGCCAGCTCGACGACGAACCGGCCTTCATCGCCCAACTGCCGCACTTGCAGGGGGCCGTTGAGTGATAGTCGGCACGGCGGGCCATATCGACCACGGCAAGACCGCCCTCCTCAAAGCGCTCACCGGAATGGACGGCGACCGCCGCCCGGCCGAGCGCGAGCGCGGTATCACAATCGACCTCGGCTACCTGCATGCCGACCTCGGCGACGGCCAGCCCACCGCCTTCATTGACGTGCCCGGCCACGAGCGCTTCGTCCACAACATGCTGGCCGGCGCCTGCGGCATCGACCTGCTGCTGCTGGTGGTCGACGCCGACGACGGCGTGATGCCGCAGACCCGCGAGCACCTGGCCATCGCAGAACTGCTCGGCATTCGCCGCGCCCTGGTGGCGCTGACCAAGATCGACCGGGTGGCACCCGAGCGCGTCGATCAGGCGCGCGCCGAAGTCGTCGCGCTGCTGGCGCCCAGTGCGCTGGCCGGGGCTGAACTCTTCCCTGTGGATAGCCTGAGCGGGAAGGGCATCGACGCCTTGCGCAGCACCTTGTTGGCCGAGGCGAACCTTACGGCTGGGCGCGGGGCTGACGGCCATTTCCGCCTGCCCATCGACCGGGCCTTCAGCGTGTCCGGTGCGGGCGTGGTGGTCACCGGCACCGCCTTTGCCGGGCAGGTAAAAGTGGGCGACGAACTCGTGCTCAGCCCATCCGGCAGGACAGTGCGCGTACGCGGTCTGCACGCCCGCAACCAACAGGCAGAAGAAGCCTGCGCCGGCCAGCGCGTGGCCCTGAACATCGCCGGAGAACGCCTGGCGCTGGAACATTTGCATCGTGGCGACTGGCTGCTGGCGCCGCCCTTGCTGGCACCCAGCACCCGACTGGACATCGACCTGCGCCTGCTCCCCGGCGAGCCCCACGACCTCGCCCACTGGACGCCCGTGCACGTCCACCTTGGCGCCCAGGATGTCACTGGCCGAGTAGCCCTGCTGGAGGACAACAGCCTTGCCCCCGGCCGTCGCACCTTCGCCCAACTGTTGCTCAACGCGCCTGCACACGCGGTCCACGGCGATCGCCTGGTGCTGCGCGACCAGTCCGCCCAACGCACCCTTGGCGGTGGCCGCGTACTCGACCCCTTCGCGCCCGCCCGCAACCGTCGCACGCCCGAACGCCTGGCCGAACTTGAAGCCCTGTGCGGAGAGAAGCTGGAAGCCGCCCTGCCAGCCTTGCTGAGCACGGCCCACAATGGCCTCGACCCGCAACGGCTGGAACGCCAGTTCAACCGCCCCCGCACAGGTTGGGCGCTGCCCGAAGGCGCTGTGGAAATCCCCACCCGCATCGGCCCGCGCCTCTTTGCACAACAACGCTGGCAGGCCCTGGCGCAACAGCTGGTCGAAGGCCTCGCACGCTTCCACGCTGAACAGCCCGACGAACTTGGCCCCGACCGTGACCGCCTGCGTCGCTATGCGTTTTGCGCACTGGAACGCCCCATCTTCATCGCCCTGATGGAACAACACCTCGCCAGCGGCGCCGTGCAAGCCAGCGGCCCCTGGCTGCACCTGCCCGACCACCGCGTACAACTCAGCCCTGAGGACGAAGCCCTGCGCCAACGCATCTGGCCATTGCTGGAAGCGGGCGGCTTCGACCCACCCTGGGTCCGCGAACTCGCCCACGAACTGACTGTGGAAGAGGGCGCCATACGCCTGCTGGAACGCAAGCTCGCCCGCCTCGGCCAACTGCACCAGGTGGTAAAGGACCTGTTTTACCCGGATGCGACCATCCGCCAACTGGCCGCACTGGCCCGGCAACTGCAGGACGAACACGGCAGCATCAAAGCCGCCCGCTGGCGCGACTGCCTCGCCATCGGCCGCAAACGCAGCATCCAGCTACTCGAATACTTCGACCGCATCGGCTTCACCCGCCGTATCGGCGACCAACGCAAGATCAGGGAAGACTCAGCATTGGCCCAAGTGCCAACGCCCTGATCACAAGTTTTGGAAGGCAAGCACGTCCAGTGGCGGGGTTGGGCTTCAAACCCTGAAAATTGCCGGCTCATTGCATTGCACAAAGCCCGTCGTTATGGGCTTTCGTTTGACTCACATCAGTTTGTGCCCTCAATCGAGGCCTATATTTGATAGTGGCGATCCATACCCTGCCCACCATCCGCTGCAAGGAACTGAATAATGAAAGCATCCATATTCGCCGTCCTCACGTTGGCAGTTGTGCTTTTCCCCGCCTTAACTTTTGCGCAACAGGACGCTAACCCCGCCAAGCCGATGCAGCAGTCGATGAGCATCGAGCAATTTGACCAAGAGATGGCGAAAGCGCAGGAAAACCTGAAGAACATGCAGGAGCAGATGAGCCTAATCCAGAAGACGACCGACCCTGCGCAGCGTCAGAAACTGATGCAACAGCACCAAGCGATGATGCAGCATGGAATGCAAATGATGAACGGGATGTGGGGCGACGGAATGATGGGGTGCTGCGGAGCTGGCAAGATGGGCGGACATATGAAGGCAGGCGGCCACATGATGGGCTGGGGCCAAATGGGCAGCCACTACTCCAAGATGACGCCTGAACAGATGAGGCAACATCAATACATGATGGACAGGTACATGGGCATGCAACAGATGATGATGGATCAGATGATGCAGCATCAGCAGCATATGGGCACACCGCCTCGCTAAACCCTCTTCATCAGTAGCTGAATCGAGAGGTGTTGCACTGACTGGTTGAATCCGCCGTCCCCTTTTTCGTCTGAAACCAAGTCAAAGCGTCGCAGATCGATCCCGATCACGTCCGAGCTGGAAACCCGCATCCTTGACCACTTCGCGAAGCGTGGGCTATTCACCAATTGCCGGAATAGCTTTGATGAGGCCGTGGAGAAGACAGGTCTGAATCTGCCAACTGGCCAAAGGGCGAATGTGTTGCGACACACCTTTGCATCACACTTCATGGCCAATGGCGGGAACATCCTGTCTCTGCAGAAAATCCTGGGGCACTCGTCCTTGTCGATGACGATGCGCTATGCCCACCTAGCACCAGGGCACTTCCAGGATGTACTAGAGTTCGGCCCATCGAGGGATTTTCGACAGTTCTTCGACACCTCCCCGCTTGCACAGCAGGTAGGCATGGAAAAAGCCTTATAAATCAACATGGAAGGCAAGCACGCCCGGTGGCGTGGCCGGGCTTCAAACCCGGTGGGGGACGGCAGCCGTTCCTGGGTGGGTTCGACTCCCACTGCCTTCCGCCAATTCGCCCCTCTGGAGGCCCCGGATTACGGGGCTTTCAGCGCATCGACCGACCCCGGCTTGGCCGAGGTGTCGAAAAAGTGTCGAAATCCCGAATCTGAGGGGAACGGGGACGAGTCTATTTTCTGTCGTTGCCCAGCATCCGCGATGGGTTCTCCCTCATCTCATGCGGTACACGCCACACATCAATGTGGTCATCTCGCTCGATATAGAAGACCAGGTTGGGGTAGCGCTTCAGCGCTCAGGAGCGCAGTCCCGGCAGATCGAGCTCGTGGGCGTATCTCTATGAGCCCGATTCAGGATGCCGGCTGATGCGCTTGTAGCTCCGCTCCAGGGCGTCGATAGAGCCCAGTGCTGGCCTGTTCGATTTCTTCATTTGAACGTGGGAAACCACGTCCTTAGGGCATGTTCATGAGTCATCGGCGCTGCCTGTGACGATCGAAATGCGTGATTTGCAGGATGAAGTCAAATTTTCAGTAGCCCGGATGAAATCCGGGGAAAGTCCAATCGCCGCTCCCGGATTTTATCCGGGCTACGATCTGGGCCATGCAGGGGAACTGTCTTCGTAAGCTGGACGTTTCGACAGACGGTCAGTCCAGATTGGCCCTGAGCCCTTGCGGCTTCCAAGGGCGCTCAGCACTATGCGCTGCAGTTCATTCGGCGGTTGCTTTAATGAGCAGGGGGCAGCCCGATTGGCTTTCCACCTGGTTGTTCAAGTAACGCAGCTTCACGGGCAACACCGCATCAGGAAAAGCGCCTCTTAGAAGGCGGACTTACGCACAAGCGACTATCAGGAGTTGATATGACCATTCGATTCGCACTGGGTAGCATGCTGGTACTCATGGCAAGCGTTTCGTTTGCCGCCACCCCTGCCGCCAAGAAAGAAAGCGACAACTACTACCTGAACTGGCAGGAACGTAACGGCGCAATCGCCCTGGACTCCGTCTGCAGCAAGAACGAGAAAGGCTCCTCGCAGTTCCGTAATTGCCAGAAGCATGCGCAGGTGGTGTTCCGTAACTCCTGCACCCGGTCGAAAGACCCGTCAAGCAAGTGGTGCGTGGCGCAGAGTCAGTACAAGCCCTGAGTCCGTATCGGCCTCCACCCCGCCGGCCCTGCCTCTGAAAGCCCCAGTTTATGGGGCTTTCCGCCCTCTTTTTTGCGCTCTCGACCGCTGGGTAGAGACGCACGGCTGCTGCCAATCTCGCGCTTATAGTGGATAGGTGACCCTCGCAACGGCGCTTCTTACCGCAGGAGGCCAGCGATGAACGCAGCGAGATATCTGGCACTGATCATGGCTGCTTGCGGATTGTGCGGATGCGCGAACCCGGCAGGCGACACCAGCAACGAGATGCTTGAAGTCAGGTTGAATGCTACGCCGAAGAACGCCGGGCGCATCGCCCAGGCGACGCTGGTGCCGCGGGCTGATGAGACGAGCATTTCGCTGGTGATCAGCGGCGTACCGTCGAACACGACCAGGCCTGTTCGCCTTTACACCTTCATTTACCCGGGAAGCTGTGCGCATCCGGGGGCTTCTCCAGCCTATGAGCTGAACAGAACGGTCACGACGGACCGCCACTTTCGGGGTGATGTCTGGCGAATGTCGAAGTCGGTACCGGTTCCCCTCTCGACGCTTCGCGCGGGCGATTACTCCCTCGTGTTGCGCACGACGCCCGCGGACGGCAGTTACGATATTTTCTGTGGGGATATCCGGTAAGGCACGCGCCATGCCATTGGAAAAGGCTCCCGGTAAGGAGCCTTTTGGATTGGGCGTGAGGACGGCTTGAGGCGCAGGCCCTTGGCCTGCCTGGCGATTGAAGTCGCCCCTGCAGAAGCGCCGCGGCTGGCTCCCTGGAGGGAGGTGTGAGCGCGCGGCTACTCGCAGAACCGCCCGCTTTTCGCTTCTGGAATCAGTGCCATGTAGTGCTTGCCGCTCATGTGCACCAGTTCGTCGTGGCGGCCGGATTCGAAGTAGATGTCCGGCTGTTCGGTGAGGGACTGGTCGACCAGGGTTTCCAGGCCGAAGAGATTGCCCACGGCCGGGATGGCGCCGACATCGCAGTCACCGAAGCGTTTGCCGAAATCGCGTTCGTGCACCAGGCGCCAGTGGCGGTGGGTGAGTTTGTGGACCTTTTCCAGGTCGACATGGCGCGAGGCGGGAATCACGGCCATCAGCCAGTGGCCCTGGAAGTCGTCGAGGATGACGGGCTTGGCCATCTGCTGCGGTGGTATGCCCGCGCGGCGGGCGGCTTCACGGGTGGTCATGGAGGCGGCGTGGTTGAGCACGTCGAAGCGGGTCTTGTGCTGCATCAGACTGCTTTGCAGCTGGGTGATCATGGTCATGAGACACCTCCTGCCAGGCGCCGGCTTGTCGCTCCCGATAAGCCGGTGGGGCCGGCACGCAAGGAGGAGCCTCCCGCTCCCCACCCGGCATCGACGTTGGCCGGTGCCTTGTGGATAAGTTTAGTGAGAGGCGGGCGAGTGGGGGCGGCAGGTGCCGACCGGTTCAGCCGGGGTTGTGGCCCATGGTTTCGCAGTGGGTCATGAGGCTCAGTCCGCGAGAGACTTGTCCATCTGCACCAGGGCAATGCGGCGGCCGTCCGGGGCGTGGCGTTCGACGATGGCGCGGGGCTGGTAGCCGAGGCGGGTGTAGAGCAGCAGGCCACCGGCGTTGGCATTGAAGCAGGAGACTTTCATCAGCCTTGCCTTGTACTGCTCGCGGGCCTGGCGCTCCATGGTTTCGATCAGGTACTGGGCCACGCCCTGACCGCGAGCCCAGAAGGCCACCATCATGTTGCCGAGGGCGCAGAACTCGCCGTTCTGCCATTGGTAGAAGTTGGCGAAGCCGGCGACCTTGCCTTCCAGCAGGGCGACGGTGCTGCCGCGGCGCTCGGCCATGGCTGCGGCGAGCTGGCCAACGGTGAGCGGCCAACTGGCCTTGGGATAGGCGAAGAAGAGTTCGTCCGCATCCTGGGGGAAGCGGACGATCTCGTGGAGGTCTTCGGCGCTGGCGGTGCGGTGTTGCAGCAGGGGATTAACAGCGGGCATGAGGTCCTCAGTGCGGCGGGTATTGGGCGATCACCTTGGCGACCGTCTCGCGGATGGCGGCTTCACGTTCGGCAGGACTTGGCGGTGCGCTCGTCATGACCTGCTCGGCACTGCCGCGCCAGACCAGCTTGCCGTCCTTGCCGTCGTACAGGTCCACCTGAATGGTGGCGACCTTGTAGTTGTAGATGCGGGTTTCGGTGTAGGCCGGGCCGCCCCAGTAACCTCCCCAATAACCGCCCCAGGCGCCACCGTAGTTGTAGCTGGTCTGTTGCTGGCGTTCATCGACGATCAGCCAGGACTGGACGTTGAGGTCGGCCTTGCCGCTGGCGGCGGGGCGCAGGCCGCGCTGGTCGAGTTGCTGGCCGACGGCTTCACGGATGCGTTGCTCGGTGAGGTCGCTCTTGATGCGTGGGTCGTCAGGGCTGTACTGCAGGGCAGGCTCTTTCCAGCTCCAGCTGTGATAGGCCGCGAAGTCGCGGGTGCTGTCGTAATCGCGGTTGAGGTTGTAGTTCTGGCAGGCGGCCAGGAGCAGTGCTGCGGACAGGACTAGCGTGCGGCGGATCATGATCGGATCTCCTCTGCCTGGACCTCTATCGAAGCGCAAGGCCGGGCCGCCGGCAAGGAGATTTTGGGGGGGTGGGCGAGGGCGTCTCAATTCGGTGGATAGTCGCCCAGCGCGTCCTTCACCGCCCGGCGCAATGCGTTGACGCTGTTGGAGCGGTCGCCATTGGCGTAGGCCTCGCCGCTGCCACTCCACACCGGCTGGTTGTCGTGGGCGTCATAGAACTCCAGATAGACCACGGCCACCTGCTCCTCGTAGGTGCGGACGATGGGGACGGTGGCCCAGGCACCGTACTGGTCGTGCCAGGGGCCGCTGCCGTAGTAGGCGCCGCCGTAGTCGTCGTACTGCCGCAGGCGCTTTTCGTAGCGCAGGCGGGCGCTGACCTTGAGATCGGCCTGGCTGGGGTCGCGGGCCTGGCGCAGGCCGTGCTGGTCGAGGCCAGCGTTGACCATGTCGGCCATCTGCTCTGGGGTTGCCCAGTTGTTGCCGGCGGGGAGCTGGCCGTCGAACCAGGTCCAGCTGCGGTAGCGGCCGAAGTCGCGCGGCGGCGCAGGGTAGGCGCTGCTATCAAAGGTCGTCGCCGCGCCCGGCGGCGCGGGCGGCAGCGGGCGGGACTCGGCCTTGTACGGATTGGGGCTCTGGCAGGCGGACAGCAGCAGGGCGAGGGCGAGCAGCGCGGGCAGTTTCATAGGGCCTCCGTTTATAGAGGGCGGCAAATCCAGTGCAGATAGCGGCCCAGTCCCTGATAGCTGGGGTGGCGGCGATAGGCCAACTCCATTTCCAGCAGGTCCACCAGTTCGGCCTTGGCCTGGAACTCCTGGGGCATGTAGTCGTGGAACACCCGCACGCCGCTCTGTTTTTCGACCTGCCAGTGGCCTTCGAGTTGCGCGGCCAGGCCACGCGGGTCCAGGGGTTGCTGCGGGGTCAGACTCTGGCCTTCGCCGGCGAACTTGTGTTTGCGCAGTTTGCGGAAGTGGCCCTTGAGCAGGTTGCGGTAGATCAGCGCGTCCTTGTTGTAGAAGGCCAGCGACAGCAACCCGTCTTTGGCGGTGAGCTGGTGCAGCACCGGAAGGATGGCCTCGGGTTCGGCGAGCCATTCCAGCACGGCGTGGCACAGCACCAGGTCGTAGGGTTCGGTGAGCTGGCCGAGCAGCTCCTGCCAAGGCGCCTGGAGGAAGGTGGCGTTCTGGCCGGCTTCGTTGAAGCGCTGGCGAGCGCCTTCGAGCATGGGTTCGGCGGGCTCGGCCAGGGTTACCTGGTGACCACGCTGAGCCAGCCATAGGGACATATGGCCGAGGCCGGCGCCGACGTCGAGCACGCGCAATGGGCGTTCGGGCAGCACTTCGGCCAGGTCGGCCTGGAGTACCGCGAGGCGGATGGCGCCCTTGGCGCCGCCGTAGATCTTCTCAGCGAAGCGTGTCGCCAGTTCGTCGAAGTGGCGGTCGGTCATGTGAAGCGCCTTTCGCTGTCGGCGAGTTTGGCGCGCACCACGGCATCCATGTCCAGGCCCAGTTCGGCGCAGAGCAGCAGGAGGTAGAGGATGATGTCGCCCACTTCCTGGCCGGCGTGGGCGAGTTTTTCAGGGGGTAGCTGGCGCGACTGGTCTTCGGTCAGCCATTGGAAGATTTCCACCAGCTCGGCCATTTCCACGCTGGCAGCCATGGCCAGGTTCTTCGGGCTGTGGAATTGCCGCCAGTCGTTGCGGTCGCGAATGGCGTGCAGGCGGGAGGTGAGTTCGTCGAGGTTCATTGGGCTCTCCTTGGAGCCGCTAATGGTCCCGCCGGCCGCCCGCCGGCGCAAGGGTCAGACGAGGGGACGCCAGCTCCCGGCCATGTGCGGGGTGTCGCCCTGGCCGCGCAGGACGAGTTGGCCTTCCGGCGCCGCTGCGCTGGCCAGCAGGGTGACTTCGCCCGGCAGCAACACGGGTTTCTGGAAGCGCACTTCCAGCTCGTACCCGGCTGCGGGCAGGTGAATTTCCAGCGCCGCGAGGCTGCGGGCCTTGTTCCACAGGCCGTGGGCGATGGCGCGAGGGAAGCCGAACAACCGGGCGCTGATGGCCGAGAGGTGGATGGGGTTGTAGTCGCCGGCCACGCGGGCGTAGCGCCGGCCGATGTCGCCGGAGGCATACCATTGATCCAGATGGTTCAGCGGCAAAGTCTCCACGGCGGCGCGCGGTTCAGCCTGACCAGTCAGGCGCAGGCCACGGAAGAGGATGCGGCTGTCGCCTTCCCAGACCAGGCCGAGCTGGTCTTCCAGGCGGGTGATCAGGCTGAAGGTGACGCCTTTTTCATGGGGCTGCAGATCATCCAGCTGCACGCTGACGGTGAAGGGGCCGAGGCCGCCCAGCGCACGAAATACGCGGATACGGTTTTCCAGGTGCACCAGCCCCAGCAGCGGGAAGGGGAAGCGCGGGTCGGTAAGCAGACGCATCTGCAGCGGGAAGGCGAGGATGTGTGGATAAGTCGCCGGCAGCAGCCCCTTGTCGCTGAAGCCACAGACGGCGCGGTAGCGCGCCAGGTGGCCGGGGTCGACGCTCACCTGGCAACGCACGCCCAGTTCGGGCAGGGCCTTGCCGCGCGTGCCACGGCGCACGGCGGCACGGGCGAACAGGCCGGGGAGGGCGGGGGGAGCGGACAGGTCGAGCCAGTCGGTGGCCATGGATGATCTCCTGGAGGCGAATGGGGCTCAGCATAGCCAGCGCAGTACAACGCACATTGGCCGAGCGTCCAGCGGCAACGGCAGGGCAGTCAATCACGGCCTTGAGCGGCGGGGACAAAGCTGCATAAGATGGCCGCGCCTCGCAGACAATAAGAATTATCCGAAAATGATGCGTGATCTGACCGACGATGTGGCGCTGATGCGCCCGGTGATCGACGCCCTGCGTGCCAGCGGCACCGATCCGGACAAGGTACTGGTGCGCGTGGGCCTGCCGCCTGGCGGGCTGCCCGCAGGTCGCTTTCCCCATGCTGCGCAAACCCAGTTCTGGAAGGCTGCCGCCGACGAATGCGGCGAGGAGCATGTCGGCCTCTACCTGGCCGGTCACCTGCCTGCCTTCCATGGGCTGCTGTTGGAATACCTGTTCCTCTCCAGTGGGACCTTCGGTGAGGGGTTGCGCCACGCCCTGCGCTATGTGCGCCTGCTCTCCGATACCCTGAACGCCCATCTGGACGTGGAGGACGACCGTGCCGTGTTGTCCCTCGGCCGACACGCCGGCAGTAACCGCCACTTCCCGGAAATGCTCGCCGGTGCGGTGATTCGCCTGTTCCACGCCCTCACCGAGGGCCAGTTCAAAGCCCGTGAAGTGCAACTGATGCATGCCGAAGGCGCGCCCGCCGAGCGCTATCAGGCGGTGTACGGCTGCCCGGCGACCCTGGGCGCCGAGCGTTATGCGCTGATTTTCGATGCCGAAGTACTGGACAAACCCTCGCGCCACGCCGCGCCAGACTTGCTGCGCATGCACGAATCCCTGGCCCGTCGCCAGTTGGTCGAGGTGGAACGCCTGGACCTGGTGCGCCAGGTGCGCGAGCTGATCGGTGAGTTGTTGGTGGACAGCGGTGCCACCCTCGAACAAGTGGCCGCCCGCCTGAACATGCCGGCCCGCCGCCTGCGCGAACGCCTGGCCATGGCCGGCGTGCGCTTCAACGACCTGGTCACCGACTACCGCTGCCGGTTGGCCAAGGAGCTGCTGCTGAAGACCGACGAGCGCATCGAGGTGATTGTCGAACGCACCGGCTTCTCCGAGCCGAGTACCTTCTACCGGGCGTTCAAGCGCTGGGTCGGAGAGACGCCGGTGGAGTTCCGGCGGAAGGGGAAGGGCGAGGGTTGAAACCCGCGCGCGTCCGGTCGGGGCTAATGCCTTTGTGGGGGCGAATTCATTCGCCAAGCAGGCCGCAGGTCTGCCCTGCGGAGCCTATTGGGGTAGCTGCGCTGCCCTTCGGCGAATGAATTGGCTATGTCTGCGTTAGCTGTTGCAACGTTGAGTGAAGCCTTCTAGCGCGGGCCCTCTAGGCTTCCGCGCCAGCCGGATACAACCCTCACCCCCGTCCCCGCCCTGCGCCCCGGCCTGATCGCTTCGCGCTCATGCGTTCATCGCCACCGGAAGCAATGCTTCCGAAAGCGTGCCTCTTCACCCCAGAGGGCGAGGGGTGACTTGCGTCGGCGAGGCATGAGTCATCCTGAAGCCCACACGGGCCTGAACCCGGGCAGACGAGGTGGGGCAGCGACTACGCCCCTTCAGGAGGCCGAGCGGAATCGTTGCGCAGGGGGACGAGCGGCATGGATGCCGCGAGAGGCGTGTGGGGCCATGGATGGCCCCTCGCGCCGTGCCCCCGTAGCAACGATGGAGGGAGGGAACCCCGGCGAAGCCGGCGCCGGATGCAGGGGCAAGCCCTTTGGTTCCTTTCTGGCGTTTGAGAAAGGGACTCGCCTGGGAAGGCGAAAACAGAAACATCCGCAGAACTCGGCAAGCAGCTTGGCTCAGGACGTTCTAGCAACACTTAACGCAGACATAGCCAATGAATTCGCCCCCACAAGGATTTGATCCACGTGGAGTGCTTGTGGTCAGGCCCCCATCAGGCTTTGCCCGCACACCCTCATCACCTGCCCGGTCAGGGCACCAGAGCCCGGCTGGGCGAACCAGGCCACGGCTTCGGCCACGTCCTGGGGGAGGCCGCCCTGGTTCATGGAATTCATGCGCCTGCCGGCTTCGCGAATGGTGAGGGGGATGGCTGCGGTCATCTGGGTTTCGATGAAGCCCGGCGCCACGGCGTTGATGCTGATGCCGCGCTTGGCCAGGACCGGCGCCCAGTTCTGCGCCAGGCCGATCACCCCTGCCTTGCTCACTGCGTAGTTGGTCTGGCCGAGGTTGCCGGCGATTCCGCTGATGGAGGCGATCAGCACCACGCGGCCGTTGTCGTGCAGCTTGCCGGCGTCCAGCAGGGCCTGGGTGAGTACGTGCGGGGCGCGCAGGTTGACGTTGATCACCGAGTTCCAGAAGTCGTCGCTCATCTTGGCCAGGGTCTTGTCGCGGGTGATGCCGGCGTTGTGCACCAGGATGTCGACGCCTTCGGGCAGGGCTTCTACCAATTGGCTAGCAGCGTCGTCGGCTGTGATGTCCATGGCGATACCCCAGCCGCCCAGGCGAGCGGCGAGACCGTCGAGGGCGTCCTTGGCCTGGGGCACGTCCAGCAGCACTACGTCGGCACCGTCGCGGGCCAGGGTTTCGGCAATGGCGGCACCGATGCCGCGGGAGGCGCCGGTGACCAGCGCGCGCTTGCCGGCCAGCGGGCGGGTCCAGTCCTGCACCTTTTCGGCACAAACGGTCAGGCGCAGCACTTGGGCCGAGACGTAGGCGCACTTCGGCGAGAGGAAGAAGCGCAGGGCGCCTTCCAACTGGTCCTCGGCACCCTTGCCCACATAAACCAGCTGGACGCTGCCGCCACGGCGGATTTCCTTGCCCAGGGAGCGGGTGAAGCCTTCCAGGGAGCGCTGCACGCTGGCAGCCACCAGGTCTTTGGTAGTTTCCGGAGCGCGGGCCAGCACCACCACTTTCGGGCAATTGCCCAGGCCTTTCATGGCCGGCTGGAAGAAGTTGCGCAGCTCGATCAGTTGCTCGAAGCGGGTCAGGCTGCTGGCATCGAAGATCAGCGCCTTGAGTTTCGGGCCGTGCTCGGCGGTCCAGCGTGGCAGGCCGAAGCGGCCGTCTTCATCGGCGAAGTTCTGGTCGGTGATCCTGTTCAGCACGGTGCTGGCGGCTTCCGCCAGGGCGCCCTGGCCACCGATCAGCAGGGCACCGTCCACCGGCCGTGCGCGGCCCGCCATCCAGCGCTCCAGGCGCACCGGCGCCGGCAGGCCGAGGGCGCCAACCAGGCGCCGGCCGGCGTTGGAGTTGGCGAAGGCGAGGTAACGGTCGTTCATGGGGTAGCGCTCCTGCTGGAAAATCGAAAGTGGGCTCACTCTACGCAGACGCAGGTTGCGCGCAATTGACCGCGCTGACCTGCCGCCCGGCAAGGCGGCCAATCCAGGCGTCTAGTCTTGTATCCGACACTGCAACCTGCCAACCCTCATCGCAAGGAGTCACCATGACCCAGCTTCGCCGGGTCGCCATCGTCGGCGGCAACCGCATCCCTTTCGCCCGCTCCAATACGGTCTACGCCACGGCGAGCAACCAGGACATGCTGACCAGCGCCCTCGAAGGCCTGGTGGAACGCTTCAACCTCCATGGCGTGCGCATTGGGGAGTTCGCGGCCGGTGCAGTGCTCAAGCACTCCCGGGACTTCAACCTGGCCCGCGAGTGTGTGCTGGGCTCGCGCCTGGCACCGGAAACGCCGGCCTACGACATCCAGCAGGCCTGCGGTACGGGACTGGAGGCGGCCATCCTGGTGGCCAACAAGATCGCCCTGGGGCAGATCGAGAGCGGCATCGCCGGCGGCGTGGACACTACTTCCGACGCGCCCATCGGCGTGCATGAAGAGCTGCGCAAGATTCTCCTGGAAGCTAATCGCGGCAAGACCACAGGCGACAAGATCAAGACGTTGCTGAAGGTGCGTCCGCGCCACCTGGCGCCGCACATTCCGCGCAACGGCGAGCCGCGCACCGGGCTGTCCATGGGCGAGCACTGCGAGCTGATGGCGCAGACCTGGGCCATTCCCCGTGATGAACAGGACCTGCTGGCCATCGCCAGTCACCACAAGCTGGCGGCCGCCTATGCCGAAGGCTGGCAGAACGACCTGATGAGTCCCTTCCGTGGCCTCAATCGCGACCAGAACCTGCGCCCGGACATCAATGCCGAGAAGCTGGCGAGCTTGAAACCGGTGTTTGAACGCGGCCCGCGCGGGACCCTGACGGCGGCCAACTCCACTCCGCTTACCGACGGCGCCTCGGTGGTGCTGCTGGCCAGCGAGGAATGGGCCAAGGCACGCGGGCTGCCGATCCTCGCGTACTTCAAGGATGGCGAGGCGGCGGCGGTGGATTTCGTCAGCGGCAATGAGGGCCTGCTGATGGCGCCGGCCTACGCCGTGCCGCGCCTGTTGGCGCGCAACAACCTGTGCCTGCAGGATTTCGATTACTACGAGATCCACGAAGCCTTCGCCGCCCAGGTGCTCTGTACCCTCAAGGCCTGGGAGGACGCCGACTACTGCAAGACCCGCCTCGGCCTGGACAAACCGCTGGGCGCCATCGACCGCAACAAGATGAACGTCAAGGGCAGCTCACTGGCCGCTGGCCACCCCTTCGCCGCAACGGGCGGGCGCATCGTCGCCAACCTGGCCAAGCTGCTTTCGGTGGCCGGAGAGGGGCGCGGCCTCATCTCGATTTGCGCCGCCGGCGGCCAAGGTGTGACTGCGATCCTGGAAAAGTAATCCAATACCCGTGGCGGCAAGTCATCGCCGCCACGTGATGTAAGCAACTCCGTGATTTAGGGCGGCCCGCAATGTCGGGGCCGCCCTTTTTTTTGCCTTGCGCCAGGTCTTGGGGCCGTTACCCGCTTATCCGTCGATCAGCGCGCCGCGCCTGACGATCTTCACCATCTGGTCGAATTCAAGCCGCACCGGGTCGCGTCCGGTGATGCTCCATCCCAGATAGAGCAGCAAGTCGATGTGGGCGCGCATGGCGTGATAGCAGCGTCGCTCATCCGGAGCCCGGCGCTTGCGTACCAAGACCCATTGCCCTGCCACGTACTCGATCCAGGGATGGTCGGCCTGGGGGTGGTCGGGGGCGGCCTGAAGTCTTGCGTCTGTCATTCGAAAGAACCTCCCTATTGCTCGCCAGCGTGTGCGCGCGCTTGCAGCCTTCCCGGCCTGCACCTGGGTACCGCGCAGTTGCAGTCGTGTCTCAGCAATGGCTATGCCATACCGCCTAGGGTGCTCTAACCCACGCGTTTCAAAGGGCTTCGGCGGTTCTCAGGTGATTGGAGTGGGGATTTGCACTCAGGGGTGGGGCAAGCCGCACACCGAATGGGGGGGAGGACGGGCGGGGGAATCTACAGCGGTGCTCGGGTCGGTCGGTATCGGGGCGATCCGGTTTTACTGAAGGTCTGGGCTGCGTCCCCCCTAAGGACGCAGCCGCCGCTTCAGGCCTTCCATTCCAGGTTCAGTTCCTCCTGCCATGCCACGCGGACGAAGTGGCTGCCGACGATATCCTTGAGGCGCTCCAGGCCCTCCGGCGTCTGGCTTTCCACGGCCAGGGCCAGGCCGTCGCCTTCGACGCGCAGCAGGCCGAGGCCCAGGTCGAATTCGATGCGGCCCTGCTGTTCGTCGTAACTCACTGGCACACGGTGGGCGAAGTGCTTGCACAGGCGGCTGATGTAGCGCGCCGGGGTGGCGGTGGTGACATGGGCGGATGCGGTCAGGGTCATGGGAACTCTCCTCAGTAGCCGACAGTGAAGCGTTGGCGGATGTGCTGGGGTTGTTCCAGCTCGTCGATGATGGCCACGGCCAGGTCGGCCACGCTGATGCGTGCCGGGTGATCGCCGCTCATCAGCAACTGGTCGCCGCCGATACGAAAACGGCCGCTGCGCTCGCCCGGCTCCAGCAGCGCGGGTGGGGAGAGGAAGGTCCAGTCCAGGCTGTGTTCTTCGCGGATCAGGTTGAGCGCCTGGCGCGCGCCTTCGGCGCCTTCCTTGTAGGCGGCGGGGAAGTCGGGTGTGTCGATCAGTTGCAGGTTCGGTGCGACATACAAGCTGCCGGCGCCGCCCACCACCAGCAGGCGTTTCAGGTCGGCTTGCTTGACCCCGGCGAAGATGGCCTGGGTGCCCTGGATGAACAGCTCGCGAATCTTCGCCTCGCCCCAGCCGGGGTTGAAGGCGTGGACCACCGCCTCATGGCCGGCCACGGCCTGGGCGATGGCGGCGGCGTCATAGGCGTCACCCTTGAGGACTGTCAGGTTGGCGTGCTGGGGGAGTTTTTCCGGGTGGCGGACGATGGCGGTCACTTGGTGGCCGCGTTGCAGGGCTTCGTCGAGGACGGCGGAACCGACGAAACCGCTGGCGCCGATCAGGGCGATTTTCATGAGCATCTCCAAGGCGGGTTGCGAGGTGGCGCATAATCGCTGCTGGATAATCGATGGAAAAAGTGCTTGAAAGCGCTTTCACAATTAAGCGGAGCTTACGAATGGAACAGCTCAAGCGCATGGCCGTGTTCGCCACGGTAGTGGAGCGCGGCAGCATGGTGGCCGCGGCAGAGGTGCTGGGCATGACGGCTTCGGCGGTCAGCCAGCAGATCCGCAAGCTGGAAGCAGAAACCCAGGTCAGCCTGCTGCACCGCACCACCCGCAAGCTGACCCTGACCGAAGCGGGCGCGGTGTTCTACAAGAGTTGCGCCCAGGTACTGGAACTGGCGCAGCAGGCCGAACAGCGTCTGGCCGAACTGCGTGATGCGCCGGTGGGTGAGTTGCGTATCGCCGCTCCGGTCGGCTTCTCCAACGGCATGCTCACCGAGGCCCTGGCGCCGTTGCTGGAGGCCCATCCGGGCCTGAGCCTCCAGCTGTTCTTCCATGACGAGCAGATCGACCTGGTGGAGCAGCGCATCGACCTGGCTATCCGCGTCGGCCGCCAGGAAGACTCCAGCCTCGTGGCCCGCCACCTCGCTGATTGGCCGGCGGTGCTCTGTTGTGCCCCGGCCTACCTGGCCCGTAGTGGGCCGATCCAGCGCCCGGAACGCCTGCTGGAGCTGGACTGGATCAGTCTCAACGGCGAACGCCAGCAACACCAGGTGAGCTTCACCGGCCCTGGTGGGGAAGAGCAGCGGCTGCGCCTGGAGCCGCGAGTGGCCTGCAACAACATCCTCGCCGTGCGCAGCTTCACCCTGGCAGGGCTGGGCCTGTCCTTGCAGCCGGAGCCGGAGGTCCGGGAAGAACTGGCCAGCGGTCGGCTGCTGGCGCTGCTGCCTGAGTGGCAGCCCAAGCCTGTGGGGCTCTACATCGTCACCCCTCGGCGCGATGCGCAGCCGGCCAAGGTGCGCTATGCCATCGAAACCCTTCGTCGTGGTCTTTCGCGTCGTGGATAGCCGTCGGAGCCTGCATGCCGTATAACGTCGGCCATTGTTCCATTTCCCCCGACGATGCCCGCTGCACCTGAATGAAGACCCCGAAACGCCTTGAGCCACTGTTGGAAGATGGCCTGATCGATGAAGTCCTGCGCCCGCTGATGAGCGGCAAGGAAGCCTCCGTGTACGTCGTGCGCTGCGGCAGCGAGCTGCGTTGCGCCAAGGTTTACAAGGAGGCCAACAAGCGCGGATTCCGCCAGGCCGCCGAGTACCAGGAGGGCCGCAAAGTCCGCAACAGCCGTGATGCCCGGGCCATGGCCAAGGGCTCGAAATACGGCCGCCGCGAGCGCGAGGACTCCTGGCAGAACGCCGAGGTGGCTGCGTTGTTCCGCCTGGCCAACGCAGGGGTGCGGGTACCCAAGCCTTACGACTTCCTCGATGGCGTGCTGCTGATGGAGCTGGTCAGCGATGGCGAGGGCGATGCCGCACCGCGCCTGAATGACGTCGACCTGACGCCCGAGGATGCCCGCGAATTCCATGCCTTCATGATCGGCGAGATCGTCAAAATGCTCTGCGCCGGCCTGGTCCATGGCGACTTGTCCGAGTTCAACGTGCTCCTCGATCCTTATGGTCCGGTGATCATCGACCTGCCCCAGGCCGTGGACGCTGCTGGCAACAATCACGCATTCCGCATGCTCGAGCGTGATGTCGGCAACATGTCGGCCTATTTCGGTCAGTTCGCGCCTGAGCTGCTGTACACCCGCTATGCGAAGGAAATGTGGGCGCTCTTCGAAGAAGGCAAACTGACCCCGGAAACCCCGCTTACCGGCGAGTTCGCCGAGACCGAGGACACCGCTGATCTGGATGCCGTGATGCGTGAAATCAAGGCCGCCCTGGCCGATGAAGCCCGTCGCCAGGCGGCCTTGTCCGAGCAGGACGCTCCGGTCGGACGGGAAGAACCGACACCGCCATGGATGGTCGGGTGAGACTGACTTGACCGGGCGGGATCGGCGCACGATCCTTGTTCATTGGTTTTTTCAGGAGATGGGCTGATGCAAGGCCAAGCTGAAGTGGTGGATTACCTCAAGGACCTGTTGCGCGGTGAACTGGCTGCCCGGGACCAGTACTTCCTGCATTCGCGGATGTACCAGGACTGGGGCTTCAACAAGCTGTTCGAGCGCATCAACCACGAGATGGAAGAGGAAACCCAACACGCTGACGCCTTGCTGCAGCGCATCCTCTTCCTCGAGGCCACCCCGGATATGCGCCCGCGTACCATCCACCCCGGCCACACCGTGCCAGACATGCTGCGCGCCGACCTCAAGCTGGAATACGAAGTGCGCGCCGCGCTGAGCAAGGGCATCACCCTGTGCGAGAAGCACAAGGACTACATGAGCCGCGACATCCTCGCCGCCCAGCTCAAGGATACCGAAGAAGACCATGCCTACTGGCTGGAGCAGCAGCTCGGCATGATCGACCGCATCGGCCTGAAGAACTACCTGCAGTCCCAGACTTGAGCTGATCGAACTGAACCGGAAAGGCCGCGATTGCGGCCTTTTTAATTTGGCGGCTCGGACGTTGGGCTTCGCGGGCCGAGCGGATTGTCGCCTGCCCCTACTGGCGGGAGAGGGGGAAGGCAGCCATACAGCCTCAGGTGATTTTTGCAGCCTTCTGTGTCCTTACATCCGCCCGCCAGGCTGTTAGCGTGTGCTGAGTTTTTGGAGCCCTCGCCATGCCTGTCCCGCACATCCTCCTGGCCCTGCTGGTCACCCTGATCTGGGGCGTCAATTTCGTGGTGATCAAGGTCGGTCTGGAAGACTTCCCGCCACTGCTGTTCTGCGCCTTGCGCTTTGCCCTCGCAGCCTTGCCGCTGCTGTTCCTGCGCGGGCCGATGCCGGCGCCGTTCTGGCGCATCGTGCAGATCGGCCTGTTGCTCGGGGTGATCAAGTTCGGCCTGCTCTTCGTTGGCATGCACCTGGGCATGCCCGCCGGATTGTCTTCGCTGGTGCTGCAGAGCCAGGTGTTCTTCACCATCCTGATCGCGGCGCTGTTCCTCGGAGAGCGACCCAGTCGCCGTGGTCTGATGGGGCTTTTGCTGGCCGCTTCTGGCCTGGTACTGATCGGATTCGGCCGGCCGCTGGGAGACAGCCTGCTGGCCTTCATGTTGGTGATCGCCGCCGCGCTGGCCTGGGCCTTCGCCAACATCGCCACCAAGCGCAGCGGCGCGAAGGACATGCTGCGGCTGATCTGCTGGGTCAGCCTGATTCCGCCGCTTCCCCTGCTGGCGCTCTCGTACATCTTCGAAGGTCCGGAGGCCATCGCCGGCGCCCTGAGCCACCCTAGCTGGGGCGGTATCGGCGCGCTGGTCTATATCGCGTTCCTGGCGACCACTGTGGGCTTTGGCCTCTGGAGCTTCCTGCTACAGCGCTATCCGGCCAGTCTGGTGACGCCCTTTGCCCTGGCGGTTCCGGTGTCCGGCCTGCTGTCAGGCTGGCTGCTGTTGGGTGAACAGCTCAGCGCTGCCGGCGGGTTGGCGTGCGTACTGGTGTTTGTCGGCCTGGCGATCAGCGTGCTGCCCAAGGGCGCGCTCGGCCGAGTGTTCAGTGGCAGCAGCCGCCTGACTCCAGATCCTTGAGGATCGGGCAGTCGGGCCGGTGATCGCCCTGGCAGTGATCCACCAATTCCTGAAGGGTGTCACGCAGGCCCGCCAGCTCGGCGATCTTGCGGTTCAGCGCTTCGATATGGTCGCGGGCCAGCGACTTCACATCGGCGCTGGCGCGCTGGCGGTCTTGCCAGAGTTCCAGCAAACGGCCCACTTCCTCCAGCGAGAAACCCAGGTCCCGCGAGCGCTTGATGAAGGCGAGGGTATGCAGGTCCTGAGCGCTGTATTGGCGGTAGCCGCTGTCTGTGCGTCCGGCCTCCGGCAGCAGGCCGATGCCTTCGTAGTAGCGGATCATCTTTGCGGTAAGCCCGCTTTTCTTGGCGGCTTGGCCGATGTTCATTCGCCTTTCCTCTCGTGCGGTTCCTCGACCGTAGGAGCGAGCTTGCCCAGCAAACTGGCCCCTACGGGAGCGGGCTTCATTCATCCGGCTTCCAGGTTTTCAGCAGCAGTGCGTTACTCACCACGCTGACGCTGGACAGCGCCATGGCTGCGCCCGCTACCACCGGGCTGAGCAGGCCGGCGGCGGCCAGGGGAATACCGATCAGGTTGTAGATGAAGGCCCAGAACAGGTTCTGGCGGATCTTCGCATAGGTGCGCCGCGAGATATCCAGGGCCGCCGGCACCAGGCGCGGGTCGCCGCGCATCAGGGTGATGCCGGCCGCGTGCATGGCCACGTCGGTGCCGCCACCCATGGCGATGCCGACGTCGGCAGCGGCCAGGGCCGGTGCGTCGTTGATACCGTCGCCGACCATGGCGACCACGACTCCTTGGGCCTTGAGCGCGGCTACGGTGGCCGCCTTGTCGGCTGGCAGCACCTCGGCATGGACCGAATCGATGCCCAGCGCCTCGGCCACCACCCGCGCGCTGCCACGGTTGTCGCCGGTGATCAGGTGGCTGTGGATATTCCGCTCGCGCAGGGCCTCTATGGCTTCGGCGGCGCCGTCCTTCAGCGTGTCGCCGAAGGCGAACAGACCGAGCACGCGATGCTCAGGCTTCAACTCCAGCAGCCACGACAGGGTGCGGCCCTCGGCTTCCCACGCCGTGGCGTAGTTGGTCAGCGCATCGGCCGCGAGTTTCTGCTCGTCCAGCAAGCGACGGTTGCCCAGGGCCAGCATGCGGTCGTTCACCCGTCCCTGGATGCCACGTCCGGCCAGGGCCTGGCTGGCGTCCACAGCGGGCGTTTCCAGGTGGCGTTCGGCGCAAGCGTCCAGAACCGCCTTGGCCAATGAGTGTTCACTGCCGCGCTGCAGTGCGCCGGCCAGTTGCAGCAGCTGATCTTCATTGCCATCCAGCGCCGCCAGGTGGGCAATGCGCGGGCTGCCGGAGGTCAGGGTGCCGGTCTTGTCGAAAGCCACCGCCTGCACGGCATGTGCGATTTCCAGGGCTTCGGCGTCCTTGATCAGGATGCCGTGGCGCGCCGCCACGCCGGTTCCAGCCATGATCGCGGTCGGCGTGGCCAGGCCGAGGGCGCAGGGGCAGGCGATCACCAGCACCGCAACGGCGTTAATCAGCGCGGTTTCGAAGCCGGCGCCGGCCAGCAGCCAGCCCGCCAGGGTGGCGAAGGCGATCAGCAGCACTGCCGGGACGAATACCTGGCTGACGCGGTCCACCAGTTTTTGGATCGGCGCCTTGGCCGCCTGGGCGTCCTCTACCAGACGGATGATCCGCGCCAGCACGGTTTCCCCGCCAAGGGCCGTGGTGCGTACCAGTAACCGGCCTTCACCGTTGATGGCGCCAGCAGTGACGCGATCACCGGGTTGTTTGGGCACTGGCAGGCTCTCGCCGCTGATCAAGGCTTCGTCGGCATGGCTCAGGCCTTCGTTCACCTCGCCGTCAGCGGGGAAGCGCTCTCCGGGCTTGACCACCAGCAGGTCGCCCAGTTGCAAGGCGGCGATGGCGACGTCTTCCTCCCTGCCTTCAACAAGACGTGTGGCGCGTTCCGGGCGTAGGGCTTCCAGCGCGCGAATGGCCGCGCTGGTCTGGCGCTTGGCGCGGCTTTCCAGGTATTTGCCTAGCAGCACCAGGGCGATTACCACGGCCGACGCTTCGAAATAGAGGTGCGGCGTGTGGCCGGGATGGGCCGCCCACCATTGATAGAGGCTCAAGCCGTAACCGGCGCTGGTGCCGATGGCCACCAGCAGGTCCATGTTGCCGGTGCCGGCTTTCACCGCCTTCCAGGCCGCGCGATAGAAGCGTGCGCCGAGAATGAACTGCACGGGGGTGGCCAGGGCGAACTGCGCCCAGGCCGGTAGCATCCAGTGCAGGCCGAACCCTTCCAGCAGCATCGGCACCACCAGTGGCAGGGCCAGGGCGAGGGCGATCAGGACCGCCCAGCGCTCCCGACGCAGGCGGGTTTCAGCGTCGTCTACGGGCGGACGAGCATCGTCCACCAGGCTGGCGGTATAGCCGGCGGCCTCCACGGCCTGGATCAGGCGGTCGTGGTCGTGTTGGCCGAAGAGCTGCAAATGGGCACGTTCACTGGCCAGGTTCACCGTCACTTCAGCGACCCCCGGCACCTTGCGCAGGGCACGTTCGACGCGACCGGCGCAACTGGCGCAGGTCATGCCGCCGATGGCCAGTTCCAGGCGCTGGGCGGGTACCCGATAGCCCGCGGCCTCCACCGCCGCCACCAGGGCCGGCAGGCTTTCGCCGGGGGCCTGGACGCGGGCTTGTTCAGTGGCCAGGTTGACGCTGGCGGCCTGTACGCCCGGCACTTTGGCCAGGGCGCGCTCGACACGGCCGGCGCAACTGGCGCAGGTCATGCCTGATATGGGCAGGTCGAAGGCGGTTGGGTTGGTCATGGGCTGATCCTCCTAATCTGCGGACTAGGATCAACCTTGACACGAGGGAAAGGTCAAGAGGTCACTGGGCCGCAGTGGTTTGCACCAGATAAAGGCCTTCGGTGCTTTGTGCCAGCCGGAATTTGCGTACCTCTCCAGCCATCAAGGTAATGCTCTGGTAGCGGAGTTGCTCGACACCCGGCTTGCAGGGACCCGGGCCGAGCAGGCTGAGGCGGATCGACAGGGGGCCGGGCGGCAGGTTGAAGGACACCACCTGGCCTTGCACCAGCCGTGCGGCCAACTGATCTTCCAGATAGAGTCCGACATCGCAGGCGGTGGCGAGCTCGAGGCGCTCGCGGGAAACGATCAGTACGCCGTAATCGATGGGTGGCTGGGCCTGTGCCAGCAGCGGGGCGGTCAGCAGGCCGAGCAGGGCAGGGCGGAGGCCGTACATGGCGGAGTTCTCCTGCAAGATGTTCAACCCAGTGTAGGAGCAGCCCTTGACCTTGCCACCGTGGAAAGGATGAGACTGGCGCCAGGTTCCACTCACAAGGAGAACGACCATGCAGGTATTCAAGGTTCAAGGCATGTCTTGCGGGCACTGCGTCCGCGCCATCACCCAGGCCGTGCAGGCCCGCGATCAGGCCGCCGAAGTGCAGGTGGACCTGGCAGCCGGTGAAGTGCGAGTAGCCAGCCGGCTGGCGGAAGATCAGGTTCTGGAAGCGATTCGCGAAGAGGGTTATCAGGCCGAGGCGGCCTGATAACCCGTCCGCTGGATGGTTTCGGGGCAGCTTCGCTGCCCTTTTGCGAATGAATTCGCCCCCACAACGAGGAGCCAACCTCCGGCATGCGCCCTGTGGGGGCGATTTCAATCGCCAAGCGGACCGCAGGTTCGCCATTCGAGCCTCGTGGGTCGACTGCGCCGCCCTTGGCGAGTGGGTCCACCTCCACGCATTGAGCCCGTAATCAGTCCCAGTCCTTCACCAGCCCGCGAAACAGTGCGTCCACCATGGGTTCGGCATCCTGCAACGGGTCGAACAGCTGCGGGTCGCGGGTCCAGTCGCTGAACAGACCGATAACCAGTGCGTGGACCGCCCGGGACGCGTGCAATGGCTTGATGCCAGGGCGCAGCCGTTCGCGGCAGGCAGGGCGGTCGAATAAGGCTTCGCACAACTGGATGAATTGGTCGACGAAGGCATAGTGGCGCTCTTCGGCCTCCCGCAGTTCCTCGGTGAACTCACAGCGATGCAGCAGGATGTTGAAGATGCGCTTGCGTTGTTCGTCCCGCGCCAGGTTGATGATGGCCTCCAGGCAGAGGTCGCGCAGGGACAGCATCGGGTCCTGGCCATTGCAGCCGCACAGGCGGTCGATCATCTGTTCCTGGGGCAGGCGCACCTGGGACAGCATTTCGTGGAACAAGTGGGCCTTGTTCTGGAAATGCCAGTAGACCGCGCCACGGGTCACCCCAGCGGCGCGCGCGATCTGTTCCAGGGACGTGTGTGCCACACCATTTTCCAGGAACAGGTGTTCAGCGGCGTCGAGGATTGCGCCTCGGGTTTTCTCAGCTTCTTCTTTTGTTCTGCGCATAGCAGTTGGGCCAATACTGTCTAGGCTTCTTGTTGGGGAGCGGAGTGTACCGACTTTGCTGGTACATGACCTTTACAGACACAATTGAATGTATAGTTCAGCGCTTGATTTTTTGCCGACTCGGCACCGTATGGAGACGCCTCATGCCGTTTGCTCGAAACCTTTCCTTCAGCCTTGCACTGTTCGCCGCAAGCACCAGTTTTGCTGGCCTTGCGGGCGCAGCTGATGCGCCGGGTGGCGCGCCGCCGGCTCCCGAGGTGGTTGTGGAAACCGCCAAGGCCGCTCCGCTTCCGCTGACTCTCGAGTATGCCGGGCGCACAGCGGGCTTTCGCGAGGTGGAGGTCCGTGCCCAGGTCAGCGGCATCCTCCAGCAGCGTACCTACACCGAAGGCAGCCGGGTGAAGCAGGGGCAGGTGCTGTTCCGCATCGACCCGCGCACCTACGAGGCGGCTCTGGCGCGGGCCAAGGGGGCCCTGGCGCAGGAGCAGGCGCGTTACCGCCAGACCGAGCGCGACCTCAAGCGTACTCGCGAGCTGCAGAAGAAGGGCTTCGCCAGCGAGAGCGAACTGGATAACGCGATTTCCAACTTCGAACAGAGCAAGGCCAACGTCGAAGCCGCACAGGCCGAGGTGAAGGCCCGGCAGATCGACCTCGACTACACAACGGTGGAAGCCCCCATCTCCGGCATGACCAGCAAGGAGACCCGTTCCGAAGGTAGCCTGGTGGTCGCCGGCGACCCGAACGGCAGCCTGCTGACCCAACTCACCCAGCTCGATCCCATCTACGTCAACTTCGCCTACCCGGACACCGAAGCCGAGCGCCTGCGTGATGGCGTGAAGAACGGCAAGGTCGAACTGCCGCCGGACGGCCTGCTCAGCGCGGACCTGAAATTCGGCGATGGTTCCACCTACCCGCTCTCCGGCCGGGTCGACTTCACCGACAGTTTCGTCAACACCGGCACCGGCACTGTCAGTGCCCGGGCTGTGGTACCCAACCCGGAACAAAAGCTGCTGCCCGGCATGTTCGTGCGAGTGCTGGTGAAGGGCTTCACCCGCCCACAGGCCATTACCCTGCCTGAGCGTGCTCTCGCCCAGGGACCGCGCGGTACCTTCGTCTATGTGGTCGACAAGGACGGCATGGCGCGCGTGCGCCAGGTCAAGACCGGCGATACCAGCGATGGTCGCTGGGTGATCGAGTCCGGCGTTACGGCTGGCGACAGGGTGATAGTCGAGGGCCTGCCCAAGGTACGCCCCGACTCGCCGGTGAAGGCGGTCGAGGCCAGCAAGGCGCCTGCCGACCAAACCTCCAAACAGTCCTGAAGGAGCGCATAACGTGATCTCGCGCTTCTTTATCGACCGCCCCGTCTTCGCGGCGGTCATCTCCATTGTCGTCGTGCTCGCGGGTCTCGCCGCCATGCGCGCATTGCCCATCGCCCAGTACCCGGAAATCCTTCCGCCGCAGGTTTCGGTTTCGGCCATGTATCCCGGCGCCAGTTCCCAGGTGATCGCCGAAACCGTTGCCGCGCCCCTGGAGCAGGAAATCAACGGCGTGGAGGGCATGATCTATCAGCTGTCCAACTCCGACAGCAGCGGCGCCATGAGCCTGACTGTGTACTTCGAGGTGGGGCGCGATCCTGACCAGGCCACCATCGACGTCAACAACAAGGTTCAGGCCGCACTGGCCAAGCTGCCGGAAGAGGTGCGCCGGCAGGGTGTGAAGGTCGAGAAGAAATCCTCCGACATCCTCCAGGTGGTCACCCTCTATTCGCCGGACAATTCCCGCGATCCGATCTTCATCAGCAACTACGCACTGATCAACGTCATCGACGAGCTGAAGCGGATTCCTGGCGTGGGGGATGCCAGCCAGTTCGGCTCCAAGGACTACTCCATGCGCATCTGGCTGCGGCCCGACAAGCTGGCGCAGTACGATCTCACCCCCACGGATGTGGTCAACGCCATTCGTGAGCAGAACTCCCAGTTCGCCGCCGGCAGCTTTGGTCAGCAGCCGCTGAATCAGGCGCAGGACTTCACCTACACCGTCACCACCCAGGGCCGTTTCACTGATCCGAAGGAGTTCGAGAGCGTCATCCTGCGCTCCGATGCCACCGGCGCCAGCCTGTTGCTGAAAGATGTGGCGCGGGTCGAGCTGGGGGCCCAGGACTACTCCCTGATGACCTCGCTGAACGGCCAGCAGAACGCCGCCTTCGGTATCTACTTGCAGCCAGGCGCCAACGCGCTGGACACCGCCGAAGCGGTGAGGACCACCATGGAGCGGCTGGCCAAGCGCTTCCCCGAAGGCATCACCTACAAGATCCCCTACGACACCACCAAGTTCGTTGAAGTCTCTATCGAAGAGGTGATCCACACCTTCTTCGAGGCCCTGGTGCTGGTGGTACTGGTTGTCTTCATCTTCCTGCAGAACTGGCGTGCCACGCTGATCCCGGTGCTCGCGATCCCCGTGTCGCTGATCGGTACCTTCGCCGGCATGTACATGCTCGGGTTCTCCATCAACCTGTTGACTCTGTTCGGCATGGTGCTGGCGATTGGTATCGTGGTGGACGACGCCATCGTGGTGATCGAAAACGTCGAGCGGGTGATGGCGACCAAGAAGATCGGGGCCCGCGAGGCGGCAATCGAGGCCATGGAAGAAGTGACCGGCCCGATCATTGCGATCGTGCTGGTGCTCTGCGCGGTATTCATCCCGGTGGGCTTCCTCGGTGGCCTGGCCGGGCAGATGTACCAGCAGTTCGCGATCACTATCGCTGTCTCAGTGGTGATCTCCGGCATTGTTGCGCTGACGCTTTCGCCGGCGCTCTGCGCATTGATGCTCAAGCCCACTCATAGTGAGCCTGCGGCACCGTTCCGCTGGTTCAACACTTTCTTCGAGCGCATGACTGCCGGTTACGGCGCCGGCGTGCAGTTCTTCCTCAAGCGCGCAATGGTCGGCCTGGTGCTGTTCGGCGGCATGATCGCGCTGATGGTCGTGCTATTCGGCCGCGTACCGGGTGCCCTGGTGCCGGACGAAGACCAGGGCTACGTGCTCAACGCCTACTTCCTGCCGCCGGCAGCTTCGCTGACTCGCACCGAGGAGCTCACCAGCGCCGTCGGCGAACAATTGATGAAGCATCCGGCAGTGCAGGACGTGGTCACATTCGCTGGCTTCGACATCCTCACCTACGGTACCCGCAGCAACGCCGGGGTGTCCTTCGTGCCACTGAAGGACTGGAGCGAGCGCACCACACCCGAGCTGGACGCGCGTAACCTGACGCACACCTTCATGGCCATGGGCGCCGGGCAGAAAGATGGCGTGGTGCTGACTTTCAACCCGCCGCCGATCACCGGCATGAGTACCACCGGCGGCTTCGAGGCCTATATCCAGGATCGTAGCGGCGGCACCGTGCAGCAGCTGGAAGGCGTGGTGCAGAAGTTCCTCGCGGCAGCGGCCAAACGGCCAGAACTGGCCGGGGTCAACACCACCTTCAACGCCAACGTGCCGCAGTACTACATCGACCTGGATCGCACCAAGGCTCGCGCCCTGGGCGTGGCCATCAACGATGTGTTCACGGCCATGCAGTCGACGTTCGGCAGTTACTACGTCAACGACTTCACCCTCTACGGGCGTACCTGGCAGGTGAGCCTGCAGTCGGAGCCGGAGTTCCGCCGCAAGCCGGATGATCTCAGCCAGGTCTACGTGCGCTCAGCCAGCAATGACCTCGTGCCGCTGTCATCCCTGGTTCGGGTGGCGCGCATCCTCGGGCCGGACTCCTACGCCCGCTTCAACGTCTACCCGGCTGCCAAGATCCTCGGCGGACCGGCGCAGGGCTACAGTTCCGGCCAGGCGCTGGAGGCCATGCAGGAAGTGGCGGATGAAGTGCTTGGCGAGGACTACACCCTCGGCTGGATCGGTTCGGCCTTCCAGGAACTGGCGTCCCATGGCTCCGGCAGTATCGCGTTCGTTTTCGGCCTGATCATGGTGTTCCTGATCCTCGCCGCCCAGTACGAACGCTGGACCCTCCCGTTGGCGGTGGTCACCGCGGTGCCCTTCGCGGTGTTCGGCGCCATCCTCGCGGTGTGGCTGCGCGGTATCCAGAACGACGTGTACTTCCAGGTCGGCCTGGTGACCCTGATCGGCCTGGGGGCGAAGAACGCCATCCTGATCGTCGAGTTCGCGGTCCTGTGTCGCGAACAGGGCATGAAGCCTGCACAGGCGGCGCTGGAGGCCGCCAAGCTGCGCTTCCGGCCGATCGTGATGACCTCCCTGGCCTTCATCCTTGGTTGCGTGCCGTTGGCCATCAGTTCGGGTGCCGGTTCGGCAAGCCGCCATTCCATCGGCACGGGGGTGATCGGCGGCATGCTCGCTGCGACCCTGCTGGCGACCTTCCTCATCCCCATGTTCTTCATGCTGGTGGAGCAGGCCTCGGAATGGCTGGATCGCAAGAAAGCTCCCAAGGCCGAGCAGGCCCATGAGGGATGACGGGCTGTAGGGGCGAGTTCATTCGCCATGTCGGCCGAAGCTCGGCCTTGCGGAGTCTCGCTGAGGGCGGCTACGCCGTCCTTGGCGAAATGAACCGCTATGTCTGCGTTAGCTGTTGCGAGCAATTTACCCTCTGGCCAAGAGCCCTGTAGGCGCTGGCTTGCCAGCGAAATGCCGCCATTCGCTGGCAAGCCAGCTCCTACGGGCAATGCAGCTGCCTGCAACACGTCATGCAGACATAGCCAAATGAACGCCTTGTCCTGAAATCCCCTGTTACTATCTGGCGCCTATCTGCAAGGGACGGCGCCTGCCTCGACCATGACTTTCCGCATCCTCCTCCTGCTCGGGGCCCTCAGTGCCTTCGGCCCCATGGCCATCGACTTCTACCTGCCCAGCTTCCCGGCGATTGCCCAGGCCTTCGTCACGGACGTGGAGCATGTGCAACTGACCCTGGCGTCCTACTTCGTCGGCCTGGCCTTCGGTCAGCTCATCTACGGCCCGCTGGCGGACCGTTTCGGCCGGCGTCCGCCACTGCTGGTGGGCGTGACCATCTTCACCCTGGCTTCGGTGGCCTGCGCGATGGCGCCCAGCCTGGAATGGCTGATAGGGGCGCGCTTCGCCCAGGCGCTGGGCGGCTGTGCCGGCATGGTGGTTTCGCGGGCGGTAGTGCGTGACCTGTGTGACCCGATCGGCTCGGCCAAGGCCTTCTCGCAATTGATGCTGGTGATGGGGCTGGCGCCGCTCCTGGCGCCGCTGGGTGGAGGCCTGCTGCTGGAGTTGTTCGGCTGGCAGTCGATCTTCTGGGCGCTGACGCTGTTCAGCACGCTGGTGCTGCTGGGTATCGCTGCCTGGCTGCCGGAAACCGTCTCAGACGTGGCTCCCCGCGCGCCCCTGAACGGCGCCCTGGGGCAGTACCGGCGGTTGTTCGGCGACTGGCAGTTCCTCGCCTACGGCATGACCGGTGGCTTTGCCATCGCCGGCATGTTCGCCTATATCGCCGGCTCGCCTTTCGTTTTCATCCAACTGTATGGCGTACCGCCGGAGCACTACGGCTGGTTGTTCGCCATCAATGCGGCGGGCTTCATCCTGGTGGCACAAGTCAACGCCTACCTGATGCGCTTTCGCGGACCAGCCTTCTGGATGCGGCGGGTGGTCTGGATCTATCTGGTGTGTGCGCTGGCGCTGCTGGTGGTGTCCAGCCTGCATACCCAAGCGCTCTGGCCTCTGCTCCTGCCGCTGTTCGGCTGCATCGCCAGTCTGGGGTGCATCCTGCCCAATGGCTCGGCCTGCGCCATGGCCGGCCAGGGCCAGAACGCGGGTAGCGCCTCCGCGCTGATGGGCAGTCTGCAATTTGTCGTGGCGGCGGGTGCCGCCGCCTTGGTGGGGGTGCTGCACGACGGCAGCGCCATCCCCCTGGCCCTGGTCATCAGCCTGTGCGGCTGCGCGGCAGTCGCCTGTTCGCTTCTGACCTGGCGCCTCGACCGCAACGGCCAGGCGCCCTTGGGCTAACTCGCGATTCGCCGAGACTCTTCCGGCAGTACGTGAGGAGCCTTCAGACGCTCCTCAAGGACGCTGACGAATCGGCGTGCTTCGGCCTCACTACGGAAGCTCACCGCGTGCTGGTCCAGGCAGACTTGCCAGCTCGCACCCTGAGGGGTGGTAGTCGGACGAACGAGAATTTTCACCTCAGTCATCTCCCAATCAAGTGGTGGGGAAAATCAGTGTAGACCTGCGCAGATGACAGAAAATGACGTGGATCAAGCAGCCGACTGGCGGTAATTGCCGTTCGTCCTAGCCCTGCTCGCCGTAACTGGATTGGCTCTGCGGAGCACGCTGGCCGAGGCTATCCAGCAGCTCCTGGTAACGATTCTCGCTTTGCCGCAAAGCGTCTCGCGCAGACTCCAAAGCACTAAAATCGATATCCACGCAGTAGAGCTCCAGCTGGTTGTGCAGATTGCGTAGCACCAGGTGACTGGAGAACACGGTCACCGGGCTACCGTCACGGCGTTGCAGGGTCAGCTCGCTGGCGGGAATGGCCGGGCCGCCGATCATCCAGTTGTTGATGTCGGTGATGACCTGGGTGCGCATGGCGGGCGGGATTATCAGGTCTTCGAGATAGCGGCCCATGGCCTGGTCCACCGTGTAGCCGTAGAGCTGTTCGCTGGCGCGGTTCCAGTAGATCACCCGGCGCAGGCGGTCGTAGCCCTGCACGGCAATGCGCGGGGTCTGCTCGAACAACTGCCGGAATCGAAGCTCGCTGGCACGCAGCGCTTCTTCGTCACGCTTCTGGGCGCTGATGTCCTGCACCGTGCCGAAGGCGCGACCATCGGGCTGGGCTTCTCCGCGCAGGGCCAGCCAGACGGGTGACTGGTCGCTAGGCAGGTTCAAGCGTGCGTTCACGGCCAGCGCAGTGCCGCTCACGAGCAACGCCTCCAGGCTGCGTTGCACACTGTTGCGGTCGGCCGGATGGAAACGGTTCAGCAGGCCTGCGAGGCTGTCTTCGTCGCTGCAACCGAGAATTCGCTGGGCGCCCGGGCTCAAAGCGAAGCTTTGCTCATACTCCCAGTTGCCGAGGATGGCGTCGCGCTGCGCCTGCTCCAGTTGCAGGCTGGTGCGCCGCAGGCCCTGGCGCAGCCGTTCGCGACCCAGGCGATGACGGCGTTCGAGGAAGAAAATCAGCAAGGCGGTGAGCAGGAGTAGTCCGAGAATGCTCAGCGCCCCTGTGCCCCAGAGCAGAAGCCAGGCTCCGGCGCACAGCAGGTAGAGGCCCGCACGAATGGCGGGCTGGGCAAGGGTGGGATGCATCCAGGACCCCGGCGAAGCGAAAGCGATGCGGCGCAGCCGGCCGCTGGCGAAACCAGGGAAATTCTAGTCGCTTTACATTTGCGTACCGGACCATTCGCCAGTCCATTCGCTCGCCGGTCAGCCAGGAACCCGGCGAAGCCTTTCCATTCGCCAGGTAGGGTGGGCTTCAGCCCACCATCAGGGTCCCGGTGGACTGAAGCCGGCCCTGCAAACGGTCTTGCCTACTTGGAGTTCAAGGCTTTCAGGCAAACCCCTCCAGCACGATCTTGCCCTTGGCCTTACCGCTTTCCAGCAGGGCATGGGCCCGGCGCAGGTTGGCCGCGTTGATGGCGCCGAAGTGCTCGCCCACGGTGGTCTTCAGCACGCTGGCGTCGATCAGTTGGCTGACGCGTTCCAGCAGGCGGTGTTGTTCGAGAATGTCCGGGGTCTGGAACATCGAGCGGGTGTACATGAACTCCCAGTGCAGCGACAGGCTCTTGCGCTTGAGCTTGGCCACGTCTAGCGAGGCCGGGTCGTCGATCAGGCCGAGGCGGCCTTGGGGCGCCAGGGCTTCCACCAACTGGTCCAGGTGCTGGTCGGTCTGGGTCAGGCTGGCCACATGGCTGACCTGAGCAAGGCCGGCGCGGCGCAACTCCTCGGCCAGGGGTTTGCTGTGATCCAGCACCTGATGGGCGCCCAGCTCGCGGACCCAGGCCTGGGTTTCCGGACGCGAGGCGGTGCCGATTACAGTCAGGCCAGTGAGCTGGCGGGCCAGTTGCACGAGGATCGAACCGACGCCGCCAGCGGCGCCGACCACCAGCAGGCTCTGGCCCTGGTCGGCCTTGCCTTCTGCGATTTGCAGGCGGTCGAACAGCAGCTCCCAGGCGGTGATGGAGGTCAGCGGCAAGGCGGCGGCCTGGGCGAAGTCCAGGGTCTTCGGCATATGGCCGACAATGCGTTCGTCCACTCGATGGAACTCGGCGTTGCCGCCCGGTCGGGTCAGGTCGCCGGCGTAGAACACACGGTCGCCCGGCTGGAACAGGGTGACATCGCTACCCACCGCCTTGACCACGCCCGCGACGTCCCAGCCCAGCACCTTGGGTTGACCGGCTTCCGGCGCGGCGTTGCGGCGGACCTTGGTATCCACCGGATTGACGGAAATGGCGCGGACTTCCACCAGCAGGTCGCGCGGACCTGGCTGCGGTTCCGGCAGCTCGATGTCCTGCAGGGAATCGGGGTTATCGATAGGCAGGTTCTGGAAGTAGGCGACGGCTTTCATCGGGATTCTCCGCGTGAGGGCTTGATGGTCCGCATGGTCGGTTATTTCGCAAGCGAGAAAAATCGGCTAGAAAGCGACAGTCTTTCAAAGAGGGTTTGAAAATGTTGCGCCTCGACGATCTCGCCTTGTTCGTCAGCACCGCTGACCACGGTAGCCTCTCGGCCGCCGCCCGCAAGCTGGACGTCTCGCCCGCTGTGGCCAGCGCTGCGCTCAAGCGTCTGGAGCAGCAGCTCGATACCCGCCTCTTCGTGCGGTCCACGCGCAGCCTGCGCCTGACCCCGGAGGGCGAGCAGTTCCTCGTCCATGCGCGCAATGCCCTGGCCAGCCTGGAGGAAGGCCAGCGCCAGTTGGCCGGCGGCCGCGAGGACATTGCCGGCCTGTTGCAGCTGTCGGCACCTTCGGACTTTGGCCGCAACGTGCTGTTGCCCTGGCTCGACGAGCTTCAGCGTGAGCACCCTAGCCTCTGCATTCGTCTGCACCTCAGCGACCGGATCGCCGACCTGTACCGCCAGGCTGTGGACATCGCCATCCGCTACGGTGAGCCGGAAGATTCCAGCCTGGTGGCGCTGCCACTGGCCGCCAGCAATCGTCGCGTGCTCTGCGGCGCGCCCGACTACTTCGCCCGCCATGGACGGCCGCGCCAGCCCGAGGACCTGGCCGGGCACAACTGCCTGCTCTACCAACTGGGAGGACGCGTCCATGACCGTTGGAGCTTCAGCGAGGGGCGCCGCGAACAGGTGGTGGCGGTGACCGGCAACCGCGTCTGCGACGATGCCGATGTGGTGCGGCGCTGGGCGCTGGCCGGGCAGGGGCTGACCTACAAGTCCTGGCTGGATGTGGCCGGCGACATCCAGGCCGGGCGCCTGGAACTGGCCCTGCCGGAGTACCGCGGCCAAGCCACGCCGCTGAACCTGATCTGTGCCCATCGGGCCCAGCTCAGCAAACCGGTGCGCCTGCTCCGCGAGTTCGTCCAGGCGCGTTGCGCCACGCTACTCGTCGGCGCGCCCTGGAGTTAAGTGTCGGTCGCGGCAACGTTGACGTCTGATCGTCGAATTGCTCGGAACTCAGGTTCCGCTATTGTCTGGATGAGCTGTGGCCTGCGTGGAGATTCCCGTGGCTGACTTGTGTCCGACCTGCCTGAATCCTGCCGGGCCCGCGCCCGGCGCCCGCCGTGGGAGACCCGGCTGATGCCCCGTACACGCGAACCAGGCGCTTTCTTGCCGACCCTGTTGTTGGTCTTCTCCGGCTACCTGTTGCTGGCCTTGGGGGCTGTCTGGTTGTCGCGCCAGCCCGGCAGCATCGCCACCCTCTGGTACGCCAATGCCTTCACCGTCGCCCTGCTCTGGGACCAACCGCTGCGCCGCTGGACGCCGATTCTGGCGGTGGCGATGCTGGCCGACCTGCTGGCCAACCTGGCCTTTGGCGATGCCCTGGCGCTCGCGTCCAGCTTCATTGCGCCCAACCTGATGGAGATCATTCTTGCCGCGGCATTGTTGCGGGTCAGTGGCGCCGCGCTGCGGATGAACGAAAGCCCTGGGGCCTTCCTGCAGTTCATGTTCTTTGGTGCCCTGCTGCCTCCACTGATGGGGGCCAGCCTGGGGGCCAGTATCCTCGCCTGGCAGGGGCTGGATTCCTTCGAACGTGGCTGGATTTACTGGGTCGAGGGCGCCATGCTCGGTGCCGTCTCGGTGCTGCCCCTGGCGGTCTGGATGCGCCAGCACAGCTGGTGGGAGTTCATTGGCGAGCGTCGTCGCCACGAGCTGCTGCTCTACGGCGGTCTGGTGCTGTTCGGCACCCCCTTTGCCTTGCTGGTGTTGCCCTTCCCCTTCGTCTACCTGTCCCTGCCGCTGATAATCGCCGCAGTGCGCCTGACCTTCGCCAGTACCGCGCTGCTGGTGGCCATGACGTCGGTGAGTGGTGGCCTGATCATCGCCCTCGGCCTGCTCGATACCCCAGCCCTGGAAAAAGGCTGGCGCGATCTGCTGGTCTACTTGCCATTGCTGCTGGCCTTGTTGCCGGCCCTGCTGCTGGCGTCCGCGGTCGAGCAGTTGCGCAAGCGCCGTCGCGAGCTGACGGCGAGTGAAACGCGCTTTCGCGACGCCATGGACCACTCCGCCATAGGCATGGCCCTGGTGGGGTTGGACGGCCGCTGGCAGCGGGTCAACCATGCCCTGTGCGACATGCTTGGCTACAGCGAGGATGAACTCACCGCGCTGAGCTTCCAAGACCTCACCCACCCCGACGACCTCGCCGACGACCTCGAGCTGGTCCGGGAAGTCCTCGCCGGGCGGCGCCACAGCTATCGCCTGGAGAAGCGCTACCTGCACAAGAGCGGCCGGGAAATCTGGGGCCTGCTGGCGGTATCCCTGGTGCGCGACCACGAAGGCGAGCCGTTGTATTTCATCTCGCAGATCGAGGACATCGACCGGCGCAAGCGTGCCGAAGAGCGCGAAGCGGAACTGGCGCGGCGCTACTCCGTGGCCACCGAAGCCAGTGGCGTCGGTGTCTGGGAATGGGACCTGGCCAGCGACCGCCTGCTCTGGGACGAAGGCATGTGCCGCCTCTACGGCCGTAGCCTTGGCGACGACCTGTCCTATGCCGATTGGCGCGCCCACCTGCACCCGGACGATGCCGAGCGGGCCGAGCGCGAAGTGCTGGCCGCGCGGGAAGGCAGTCGTCGCCTGGACATCGAGTTCCGCATCCGTCGCGCCGATGGCGGCCAGCGGGTGCTCAAGGGGCATGCGCGCCTGGTCTGTGATGCCGACGGCACGCCGCTGCGCATGGTCGGTACCAACTGGGACGTCAGCGAGCTTCGCCAGTTGGCCGAACGCCTGCACGACGAGCGTGAGCGGTTGCAGGTGACCCTCGACGCGATCGGCGACGGCGTCATCACCACCGACCTGGAAGGCCGGGTCAGCTTTCTCAATCCGGTGGCGGTGCGGCTGAGTGGTTGGCAGAGCGACGAGGCCCAGGGGTTGCCCATCGAACAGATCCTGTTACTGGAAGGCGAAGACGGCCGCCTGGTCCCCAACCCGGTGCGCGAATGCCTGGAGCAGGGCAGTGCCACCAGCCTCCAGGGCCTCGCCTCGCTGCGCCACCCGGCTGGCGGCACCATCGCGCTGCGCGGTCAGGCGGCCCCCATGCGCAGTGGTGACGGCACCCTGCTGGGCAGCGTGCTGGTACTCACCGACGTCAGCGAGGCGCGGGCCATGCAGAAGCACCTGCGCTATGCCGCCACTCACGATGCCCTCACCGGTCTGCTCAACCGCCCGGCTTTCGAGGACGCCCTCGCTGAAAGCTGTCGTGATGTACTGCAGAACGATGGCAGCAGCGTGCTCTGCTTCATCGACCTCGACCGTTTCAAGCAGGTCAATGACAGCGCCGGCCACGCCGCCGGCGACGAACTGCTGCGCCAGCTCGCGCGACTGATGCAAGCTCAGGTCCGCGCCGGGGACCAACTGGCACGCCTGGGGGGCGACGAGTTCGCCCTGATCTTGCGCAGCTGCCCTTTGCCTCAGGCGGAGCTTTTGGCAGCGCGGCTGATCGCTCAGATCCAGAGCGTGGTGCTGGAGTGGGAAGGGCAACAGTTTCGCGTGGGCGCCAGCATCGGCATGTCCTGCATCCACAGCTCTAACGCGCAGCCTGCAGAACTCCTGAAACAGGCTGATACAGCTTGTTACCGGGCCAAGCACGCAGGTCGGGGTCAATTTGCGGTCGAACATCGCTGAGACCGGCCGGCCCCGAAATGACAGTCTTCCAAGGCTGGCCTAATCTCCATCGACATGGCAATAAATGAGAAAGCATTGCATTGCCTTTCGCCAAAGAACGTACAACTCGAGGTCATTCCCATGCGTAAGCTCCTGCTTCTTTCCCTCGCCCTCGTCAGCCCGCTGACGTTCGCCAAGACCGAATGCACCACCGCCGAAAAGGCCACCTGGCAAGACCAGACCAAGTTCCAGGACGACCTCAAGTCCCAGGGTTACGACATCAAGAAATTCAAGGTGACCGAGGGCAATTGCTACGAGATCTACGGCTGGGACAAGGACAAGCGCAAGGTCGAGATCTACTTCAATCCCGTGGACGGCAAGGTGGTCAAGCAGGAGATCGAGGACTGATCGGTGAGCGCCGACACCGTTCGCCTCTGGGACCCGGTGATCAGGATTGGTCATTGGTCCCTGGTGGCGGCATTCATCGGTGATTACTTCCTCAACGAGGCAGGTGACGGCTGGCACCGTTGGCTCGGCTACTACGCCGTGGCGGTGGTGCTGGTGCGTGTGGTCTGGGGCTTCGTCGGCCCCCGGCCGGCACGCTGGGCGGATTTCTGGCCGCGCCCGGCACGCCTGCTGGCCCACGCCAAGGCGCTGCTTTCCGGTGGTCACATGCACCGCTTAGGGCACTCGCCCCTGGGCGGGCTGTTGATGATCCTCATGCTGCTGCTGATGCTGGGGCTGGGCGTCTCCGGTTTCCTGATGGAAGAAATCGACTACTTCTGGGGCGAGGACCTGCCCCGGGATATCCATGTCTTCATGGCCGACAGCCTGTTCTGGCTGGCCTGCGTGCATGTCGCGGCGGCGCTGGTGGAAAGTGTGCGCACACGCGAGAACCTGCCCTGGTCCATGGTGACCGGGCGGCGCAAGACGCTTCACGACTAAGGGCCGCATCGCGGCCCTTCTCGCATGCGCTCCCTTTGTAGGGGGAATTCATATGAACTTGGGAAACCACGTCCTTAGGGCGTGTTCATGCGTCATCGGCTCTGCCTGTGACGATCGAGTTGCCTGGTTTACAGGATGAAGTCGGATTGTCTGTAAGAGCGAGCTTGCTCGCGAACAGCCCGATCAGGATCTTGCTCCTACACGTCAGTAGCCCGGCTGCATCCGCGACACCCCCTTATAGGAGCCATAGGCAAGTCCTGGTTCTACGAACGTGGCTGTTTACTCGTCACCCTGGATGGGCGCGCTCATAGAAAGCTTCTTTTCCTGACGCGCGGG
This sequence comes from Pseudomonas sp. OTU5201, assembly GCF_038440135.1. Lineage (NCBI taxonomy): Bacteria > Pseudomonadati > Pseudomonadota > Gammaproteobacteria > Pseudomonadales > Pseudomonadaceae > Pseudomonas > Pseudomonas sp. OTU5201. The sequence continues at coordinate 133,437 of NZ_JASATC010000006.1, forward strand.
TCAAGTTAGAATGCGCGCCGTCGTTGGCCAGGGGGCCGCGACATGGGTTCCCTCACCCCATCGGTAAAAAGGATGCAAATCACCATGCCCGCTGCTTCTCCCACGGTCTGGCGCCCGGCGCTGACCGGCCTGATCGCGTTCCACATCCTCATCATCATCGCCAGCAACTACCTGGTGCAGCTGCCGATCACCCTGTTCGGCTGGCACACCACCTGGGGCGCATTCAGCTTTCCGTTCATCTTCCTGGCCACCGACCTGACTGTGCGCCTGATGGGCAAGCAGGCCGCGCGACGGGTGATCGCGCGGGTCATGCTGCCGGCCCTGCTGGCGTCCTATGTAGTTTCGGTGCTGTTCCAGGAGGCGGCCTTCCGCGGCCTCTCGGCCCTGGGCGAGTTCAACCTGTTCGTTGCGCGGATTTCCCTGGCCAGTTTCCTCGCCTATGTGCTGGGCCAGGTGCTGGATATCCAGGTCTTCGACCGTCTGCGGCAGATGCGCCAATGGTGGATCGCCCCGGTGGCTTCGACCATCGCGGGCAACCTGCTCGACACCTTCGCCTTTTTCTCCGTGGCGTTCTGGCGCAGTGATAACCCGTTCATGGCCGAACACTGGGTGGAAATCGCCACCGTCGACTACGGCGTCAAGCTCGCCATCAGCCTGGTGTTCTTCGTGCCGCTCTACGGCATGTTGCTGGGCGGCATCCTGCGCCTGCTGTCGCCCAGCCCGGCACGGGCTGCCTGAGGCGCCTCCACCGCCATCCGCGCCTTCACGTCAGCCTCACGGCTGACGTCCATCCCCAGCGACACCACCTCCACACCGCTTTCTTCCAGTCGCTCCACCCCGGCGATCACTTCACCAGGCGCGCATCGAGGCTGTTCTGCGCGAGGCGCTTCGCCTGGTCTTCGGTCATGCCCAGGTGCTCGTGCAGGGCGGCGAAGTTTTCCGTGACGTAGCCGCCGAAGTAGGCCGGGTCGTCGGAGTTCACCGTCACCTTCACGCCACGCTCCAGCATCTCGAGGATGTTGTGCTGGCGCATGTGCTCGAACACGCAGAGCTTGATGTTGGACAGCGGGCAGACGGTGAGCGGGATCTGTTCGTCGATGATGCGCTGCATCAGGCGCTCGTCCTCGATGGCACGCACGCCGTGGTCGATGCGCTCGATCTTGAGCAGGTCCAGCGCTTCCCAGATGTACTCCGGCGGGCCTTCTTCGCCGGCATGGGCAACGGTGAGGAAGCCTTCGCCGCGGGCACGGTCGAATACGCGCTGGAACTTGCTCGGCGGATGGCCTTTCTCCGAGCTGTCCAGGCCCACGGCGATGAAGGCGTCGCGGAAGGGCAGGGCCTGGTCGAGGGTTTTCTGGGCGTCCTCTTCGGACAGGTGGCGCAGGAAGCTGAGAATCAGCCCGGAGCTGATGCCCAGTTGCTCGCGGCCGTCTTCCAGGGCCTGACGTATGCCGGTCAGCACCACCTCGAAGGGAATGCCCCGGTCGGTGTGGGTCTGCGGGTCGAAGAAGGGCTCGGTGTGGATCACGTTCTGCGCCTTGCAGCGCTCGAGGTAGGCCCAGGTCAGGTCGTAGAAATCCTGCTCGGTGCGCAGCACATCGGCACCGGCGTAATAGAGGTCGAGGAATTCCTGCAGGTTGTTGAAGGCGTACGCCTTGCGCAGGGTTTCCACATCGGCCCAGGGCAGCGCCACCTTGTTGCGTTCGGCCAGGGCGAACAGCAGTTCGGGCTCCAGGGAGCCCTCCAGGTGCAGATGCAACTCAGCCTTGGGCAGGGCATTCAGCCAGTCGTACATGGTGGTTTCTCGTTTCAGGCTAGACCGCCGGAAAGTTTAACTGGCTGGATGGGAATGTGCTGAGCCAGCTCCTTGTGGGGGCGATTCACTCGCCAATGAATTCGCCCCACACGGTTATGCGATTTCCTCACGGCGATAGGCGTAGGTATCGGCAAAACGCGAAAGCAGATAGTCGGCGCTGGTCACCGGTGGGTACTTGGGCGGGTTGGTTGCGTTGGAGCAGTTCGGCAGGCAGCTGATTTCGGTGTCCGGGTGCGGTTCGGCGAAGAAGGGCATGGAGTAGCGATCCACCCCCAGCGGGCTGATCACCCGGTGCGGCGTGGACATGTAACGGTCGTTGCTCCAGCGCGCCATCAAGTCGCCGAGGTTGACCACGAAGCTGCCCTCGATCGGTGGCGCGTCGATCCATTCGCCTTTCAGGTTGCGCACCTGCAAGCCGCCCGCGTCGTCCTGGTAGAGCAGGGTGATGCAGCCGTAGTCGGTGTGGGCACCGGCGCCTTGCTGCTCGGCGGAGCTGGCGGTGTGGCGCGGCGGGTAGTGGATCATGCGGAACACGCTGATCGGCTCATGGAAGCGCTTGTCGAAGAAGTCCGGCTCGATATCGAGCGCCATGGCAATGGCCCGCAGCACGGTCTGCGCCAGGGCCTGCATGTCTTGGTAGTGCTGCTCCAGCAGCGCTTCCCAACCGGGCATTTGCGGGTGGCGATTGGGGCCACGCAGCGGCTTTCCCGCCAGCACCTCGGGGTGGTCGGCGGCCATGTGGAAGCCCATGTCGAAGGTTTCCTTGAGGTCGCTGGGCTTGCTCGGGTCCAGTTGTTCGGTGGCGATGGCGCCGTAGCCACGGTGGTGGCGGGTTTGGGTGATGTCGATCTTCAGTTTCTCGGCATCCGGCAGGGCGAAGAAGGCCTTGGCGGCGTCCAGCAGGCTCTTGATCCGCACCGGGCTGACGGCGTGCCCGGTGATGTAGAAGAAGCCCCATTCGCGGCAGGCAGCATCTATCTGCGCAGCCACCTCGCGGCAGGCGTCTGGCTCGTCGGCGTAGAGCGGGGCGATGTCGATGATCGGGAGCGGGTTCATCGGGTGATCCTTGGATTCCTTGTGGGACGCTGGCTCTTTCCCCAACCTTCTCCCTGACGGGAGATGGCCGGGGGAACGGTTATTTCGGCAGTTCCGCCTTGATGCCTTCTACGTAGTAGTTCATCGAGGCCAGGTCGGCATTGATGGCCACCACGCCGTCGGCCAGTTTCACCGCGCCGGACTGGTCCTTGATCGGGCCGGTGAAGGGGTGGAATTCACCGCTCTTGATGCTGGCAATCAGCTTCTCGGCTTCGGCCTTCGCATCGGCCGGCACCAAGTCGCTGATGGGCAGTTCGATGGTTTCTTCACTCAGGCCGCCCCAGAAGTCCTGGGGCTTCCAGTTGCCGTCCATCACGCCCTGGGTGGCCTGGATGTAGTGCGGGCCCCAGTTGTTGACGATGGAGGTGAGCACGGCTTTCGGTCCGAAGTGAGCCATGTCCGAGGCGTAGCCCACCGAGTACACGCCGCGACGTTCGGCGGCCTGGATCGGCGCCGGGCTGTCGGTGTGCTGGAAGATCACGTCTACGCCCTGATCGATCAGCGCGTTGGCCGCGTCGGATTCCTTGCCCGGGTCGAACCAGGTGTTGACCCACACCACCTTGATCTCCGCCTGCGGGTCGTACTTGTTCAGCGCCAGCTGGATGGCGTTGATGTCGCGGATCACCTCGGGAATGGGGAAGGAGGCGATGTAGCCGATCTTGTGGGTCTTGGTCATCTTCGCCGCCAGGTAGCCGCCGACATAGCGGCCTTCATAGGAGCGCGACAGGTAGGTGCCGAGGTTCTTGTCCTGCTTGTAGCCGGTGGCGTGCTCGAAGGTGACCTTGGGGAACTGCTTGGCGACCTTGGCGGTGGGGTTCATGTAGCCGAAGGAGGTGGTGAACACCAGGTCGTAGCCGCCCTTGGCCATGTTGCGGATCACCCGCTCGGCGTCGGCGCCTTCGGCCACGTTCTCGACGAAACTGGTCTGCACTTTGTCGCCGAATCTGGCTTCCAGCGCCTTGCGGCCCTGCTCGTGCTGGTAGGTCCAGCCGTGGTCGCCGATGGGGCCGACATAGACGAAGCCCACCTTCAGCGGGTCGGCGGCGCTGGCGGAAAGGATGCTGCTGAAGCCGATGGCGGCCGCCAGGGTACGCAGCACGTTCTTCTTGATGTTCTTGTGCATCACGGGTGTTGCTCCTTTGGTCCTGTAGTGGCGTTTACGCTGCAGGCTCGTTTGCAAAAAGCTGACCAAGCGGACAAGACAACTGTGTAAACCCCGTAGGCTGGGCCTCAGCCCACCGGAAACGTCGAGGCCCCGCACTGGGCGGGGCCTGAAGTTGGTGCAGCACGCCTTCTGCTGGTGCGTCAGTGACCGGCGCGCCACGGCTGGCCCAGCGACACCGGCGCGAACAACCGGGTGCGCAGGGCATCTCGCGAGAGCAGCACCAACACCAGGATGGTCGCTACGTAGGGCAGCATCGCCAGCAGGTTGGCCGGAATCGACAGGCCGACGCCCTGGGCCACGAGGTGGAGGATGCTGGCCAGGCCGAACAGGTAGGCACCGAGCAGCACGCGGAATACCCGCCAGCTGGCGAACACCACCAGCGCCAGGGCGATCCAGCCACGTCCGGCGGTCATGTTCTCCGCCCACATCGGCGTGTAGGCCAGCGACAGATAAGCCCCGGCCATGCCTGCCATGGCGCCGCCGAACAGCACCGCGAGTGTGCGCACGCGCATCACCGGCAGGCCCATGGCGCTGGCCGCGTCGGGGTTCTCGCCCACCGCCTGGATCACCAGGCCGATGCGGCTCTTCAGCAGCACCCAGGCCACCAGGGCGAACAGCGCAAAGCTGAGGTACACCAGCAGGTCCTGTGCGAAGAGCATGCGGCCCAGCAGCGGAATCTCGCTCAGCAGCGGAATGGCTACCGGTTCGAAACCCGCAAGCGGCTTACCCACCCAGGCCGCGCCGACAAAGGACGACAAGCCCACGCCGAAGATGGTCAGGGCCAGGCCCGTGGCCACCTGGTTGGCGTTGCAGCCCAGCGCCACCAGGGCGAAGAGGGCCGACAGCAGCATGCCGGCGGCCATCGCCAGCAGCACACCGAGCCAGAGGTTGCCGGTGGCCAGGGCGGCGATGAAGCCCACCACCGCGCCGAACAGCATCATCCCCTCCTGGCCGAGGTTGAGCACGCCGCTCTTCTCGCACACCAGTTCGCCCAGGGCCACCAGCAGCAGGGGCGTACCGCAGCGGACCATGGCGAAAAGGATATTGCTCAGCAGATCGAGGTCCATGGGGTGCTCCAAGATTGGTCTTCGTGTTTTGCTATGCGCCTCATGCCATCACTTCCCTGACCTGCTCGCGGCGCCGCCAGCGCACTGCCAGGCGTGGCCGATAGAGAATCAGCACGTCACAGGCCAGCAGGAAGAACAGCATCATTCCCTGGAACAGCTCGGTGATGGATTGCGGCAGGTTCAGCGCCATCTGCGCGTTCTCGCCGCCCAGGTAGAGCAGGGCCATCAGCAGGCCGGCGGCGAGGATGCCGAAAGGATTCAGCCGGCCGAGGAAGGCCACGGTAATCGCCGCGTAGCCATAGCCCGGCGATACCTGGGGCACCAGTTGGCCGATAGGCCCGGTGACTTCGCCCACGCCGGCCAGGCCCGCCAGGCCGCCGCTGATCAACAGCACCAGCCAGACCAGGCGCTTCTCGCGAAAACCGACGAAGCCGGCGGCGCGCTGGTCGAGGCCCAGTACCTTGATCTGGAAGCCGAGGAAACTCTTCTGCAGCAGCACCCAGACCACCACCAGCGCCAACAGGGTGAAGTACAGGCCGACATGCACCCGCAGGTCTTCCAGCAGCGGCGGCAGACGCGAGGCGTCGCCAAACATCGCCGACTCGGGGAAGTTGAAGCCGGCCGGGTCCTTCAACGGACCATGCACGAAATGCAGCAGCAGGTTCAGGGCGATGTAGTTGAACATGATGGTGGTGAGGATTTCGTTGGCGTTGAAGCGCGTTCTCAGCCACGCCGCCAGTCCGCCCCAGACAGCGCCAGCCAGGGTGCCGGCTGCCAATACCAACGCCAGTGCCCAGCGGCTTTCCCAGTCGATGATGTGCACGGCCAGCGCGCTGCCGGCCAGGGCGCCAATCAGCAGTTGGCCTTCAGCGCCGATGTTCCACACCCGCGCCTGGTAGGCGACCGCCAGGCCCAGGGCGCAGAGCAGGATGGGCAGCGCTTTCACCAGCAATTCAGAGAGCCCGTAGAGGTCGCTGATGGGCGCAATCAGCAGGGTATGCAGGGTTTCCAGCGGGTCATGGCCGAGGGCGGCGAACAGCAGCGCGCCGCTGGCCAGGGTGAGCAGCCCAGCCAGCAGCGGCGACAGCGCGAGCATCGCGCGCGACTGCTGCTGGCGGGGTTCCAGGGATAGCAACATGGAAGGGCCTCGTTCAGGCGGCTTGGGATTGATCGAACTGCCCGGCCATCCAGCGTCCGACTTCCACCGGGCTGGTGGCGGCGCAGGCCTTGAGCGGCGACAGGCGCCCGGCACAGAGGGCGCCGATGCGGTCACTGATCTGGAGCAGTTCGTCGAGGTCTTCGGAGATCACCAGGATGGCCGCGCCAGCGTCGCGCAGGGCGATCAAGGCGCGGTGGATGGCCGCTGCGGCGCCCACGTCCACGCCCCAGGTGGGGTGGGCGGCCACCAGCAGTTTCGGCTGCTGGAGGATTTCCCGGCCGAGGATGAATTTCTGCAGGTTGCCGCCGGACAGGCTGCGGGCAGGCGCCTGGGCATCGGGCGTTTTCACGGCGAAGCGGCGGATGATTTCGTCGGCAAACGCCAGCACCCGGCCACGGCGGATGAGTCCCCGGCTCACCAGGCCCCGGCCGGATGCCGTGAGCAGGGCGTTGTCCGCCAGGCTAAGTTCCGGCACCGCACCGTGGCCCAGGCGTTCTGCGGGGACGAAGGCCAGGCCAAGAGTGCGGCGGGCATCCGGGCGCAACTGGCCCACCGGACTGCCGGAGAAGCGCACGCTGCCGGCGTCGGCCCCGGTGAGGCGTTGTTCGCCTGAGAGCAGGGCGAGCAATTCGTCCTGGCCGTTTCCGGCGACCCCGGCGATGCCGACGATCTCGCCGCTGCGCACCTCCAGTTGCAGGTCGGCCAGGGAAATACCGAAGGGGTCGGGGTTGCTCCACGACAGCCCGGACAGATTCAGGAACGGAGCGCCGCCAGAGACTTTCGGGTAACTGGCTGACAACCCTTCGGCATCGCCCACCATCAGTCGCGCCAGTTCCAGGTCGCTGCATTCGGCCGGTACGCAATGCCCGGATACCCGGCCGCCGCGCAGCACGGTGGCGCTTTGGCAAAGAGCGCGCACTTCGCCCAGCTTATGGCTGATGAAGAGGATGCTGCAGCCCTCGTCGGCGAGCCTGCGCAGGGTGACGAACAGTTCGTCCGCCTCCTGCGGGGTGAGCACCGAGGTGGGTTCGTCGAGGATCAGCAGGCGGATGTCCTGCATCAGGCAGCGGACGATTTCCACCCGCTGCCGTTCGCCGATGGACAACCCGTGCACCAGCCGCTCCGGCTCCAGTGCCATGCCGTAGCGGCGGGATACGTCGCGGATGCGCGGCTCCAACTGCTTGGGCGTGCCGGCTTCGCTTCCCAGGGCGAGGGCGATGTTCTCCGCCACGGTTAGCGTCTCGAACAGCGAGAAGTGCTGGAACACCATGCCGATGCCCAGTTCGCGTGCCTGGGCCGGGTCGCGCACTTGCACGGCTTGTCCCATCCAGCGGATTTCGCCCGCGTCCGGCTGGACCACGCCGTAGATGATCTTCATCAGGGTGCTCTTGCCAGCGCCGTTCTCGCCCAGCAGGGCATGGATTTCCCCCGGCCTTATGCACAGATCGACGTGATCGTTGGCCAGGCAGCCGGGGTAACGCTTGGTGATGCCACGCAGTTCGAGGCGTGGCGGCGAATTGGAGCTGATCATGGGGCGTTTTCCTGAGGCAATGCGCAATGCTGGGACCGAAGCAAAAAGCTGGCCATAAGGTCAGGAAAGCCGCCAGGGTGCATGACAGAAGGGCTGCGTCAGCAGGCGGGCGGCCAGGCGTTGTGTGCGGACGCTCGCTGCTGGTGCGAGGTGAGCGTTTCCGATGCGAAGGTTCTGGTTGTTTTTTGATCAGTTTCTTGCGAGTGGCGTGGCCACTGGGTTGCGGGGGCTATTCCCAAGCTTATCCACAGTCTTTTCCCCGTCCGACGTGGACAAAAAGCCGGCCCACACGGCGCCCGGCAGGCCCCTTGCGCTGCCTTGGTGCGCAGAGGAATGCCTTGACAAATCAGCTGCTTATCTTTGGGGCGGAGGAAAAACCGGGGCTGGGCAAAAAGCGAACAATTCTAGCTAAGCCGCACCGCAGCGGCGTTTCAGCGAACAGCCCACGAGTTATCCACAGCGGGCTCCACAGAAATTGTGGGTGGTCCGAGCCTCCACAGATGGGGTTACTGCTTTTTCACTCCAATCCGTCCCCGGCTGATATCCCGCAGCAGCCGTTCCAGATCGGCGATGCGGCCGTCGGGCAGGGCCAGCACCAGCTCCGCACCTTCGGCGTCGAACTGTTCGCTTTCCACCAGCGCTTCGAACTCGCCCAGGCGGGCTTTCAGCACGGGCAGTTCGGCAAAGCCGGGGTGACAGCTGACTCGGCTGCGGGCGACCAGTTCCACGCGTTCGCCGCCTTGCAGGCATTTCGCGGCGCTGCCGCCGTAGGCTCGGGCGAGGCCGCCGGTGCCGAGCTGGATGCCGCCGTAATAGCGGATCACCAGCACCGCCACCTGGTCACAGTCCTGTCCTTCGATGGCAGCGAGGATCGGGCGGCCGGCAGTGCCGCCGGGTTCGCCGTCGTCGCTGAAGCGGTATTGGTTGCCCAGCTTCCAGGCCCAGCAGTTGTGCGAGGCGCCAGGTTCGGACAGACGCGCGATGAAGGCCTGGGCTTCCTCTACGCTGGCCACCGGCGCGGCATGGGCGATGAAGCGGCTCTTCTTGATTTCCTCGCGGTACTCGGCGGGAGCGGTGAGCGTGAACGGCATCAGGCGGTCGCGGGAGGGGTCAGGCCGCAGCCCTTGAGGATGATCTGGATAAGGTTCTGCGTGGCCGTTTCGAAATCTTCCTTGGTCAGGCGTTTGCGCCCGGTGACGCGGCAGATCTGGGTGTTGAAGTCGGCATAGTGCTGGGTGCTGCCCCAGAGCAGGAAGATCAGGTTGACCGGGTCCACCGGGTCCATCTTGCCGGCGGCGATCCAGGCTTCGAACACGCCGGCACGGCCCTTGAACCAGGTGCGGTAGTCCTGATCGAAATGAGCTTCGAGGCAGCCGCCGCCGCTGATGATCTCCATGGCGAAGATCTTCGAGGCCAGCGGGTGGCGTCGGGAGAATTCCATCTTGGCGCGGATGTAGCGGGCCAGGGCCTCGGCCGGATCGTCTTCGGCGGTGAGGGTGTTGAAGGTGCTGTCCCAGAGTTCCAGGTGGTTGCTCAGCACCGCGATGTACAGGCCCAGCTTATTGCTGAAGTAGTAGTGCAGGTTGGCCTTGGGCAGCCCTGCGCGCAGGGCGATGGTGTTCATGCTGGTGCCCTTGAAGCCGTGGCGGGCGAACTCTTCTTCCGCAGCGGCCAGTATCAGCTCTTCGTTCTTCTGACGGATGCGGCCGGCGGGTTTTGCGGAAGGATTCGGGCTGTGGGCGGGCACCAGTGAAGTCATAGGTTTCCTGATTCTGAGAGGGGGTGGCGACAGCACTGATAACCCAGGATGGCGTGTCCGACAAGACAAAACTGTAGTGGCGGTCAGGTAATTGCACGGCTGCACCCGAATGGGGCCGGGATGCAGCCGTTTCGCACAGCCAGCGGTCAGATTCCGTTGCTTTCCAGTACCGCTTCCCGTGCCGATTCCGACGGCAGCAACAGGCTCAGCAGGATGGCCGTTACACCGCCGCAGGTGATTGCCGAGTCGAACAGGCTCTGCACAATCTGTGGCATCTGGTGCAGCAGGGTGGGCTGGGCCGCGACGCCCAGGCCGACGCCGAAGGACCCGGCGATGATCAGCAGGCTGCGGCGGTCCAGGTCCACTTGCGCGAGGATGCGGATGCCGGCCGCTGCCACGCTGCCGAACATCACCAGCGTGGCGCCGCCCAGCACCGGCTTGGGAATCTGCTGCAGCAGTGCGCCGATCAGGGGGAACAGGCCGAGCACCAGCAGGACCGCACCTATATAAAGGCCGACGTGACGGCTGGCGACGCCGGTGAGCTGAATCACCCCGTTGTTCTGCGCGAAGGTGGTATTAGGGAAGGCGCTGAAAGTGGCGGCGATCAGGCAGCTGACGCCATCACCCAGCACGCCGCCTTTCAGGCGCGCCTCGTACTCCGGGCCTTCGAAAGGTTTGCGCGAGAGCATGCAGTTGGCGGTGAGGTCGCCCACGGTCTCGATGGTGCTGATGAGGTAGATCAGCGCCACCGGGATGAACGCCGTCCAGTCGAAGCTGAACCCGAACTTGAAGGGTACCGGCACGCTGATCAGCGGCAGGTCCGGCAGCGGCTGAGGCACCAGCTTGCCGGTGGCCAGGGCCACCAGGCTGCCCACGGCCAGACCGATGAGGATCGACGACAGGCGCACCCAAGGGTTGCGCGAGCGGTTGAGCAGGATGATGGTCAGCAGTACCAGGGCGCCCAGGGCCAGGTTCCCCGGAGCGCCAAAATCCGCCGCCTTGAAGCCGCCGCCGATGTCGGTGATGCCGACCTTGATCAGGCTCACGCCGATCAGGGTGATGACGATGCCCGTCACCAGCGGCGTGATGATCCGCCGCAACTGGCCGATGAAGCGGCTCAGCACCACCTGCACGAAGGCGCCGAAGAAACACACGCCGAAGATCATGGCCAGGATGTCCTCCGGGCTACCACCACGGCTCTTCACCAGGAAGCCGGCCGCGAGCACCGCGCCGAGGAAGGCGAAGCTGGTGCCTTGCAGGCAGATCATCCCGGCGCCGATACCCAGCGGCCGCCGCGCCTGAATGAAGGTGCCGACGCCGGACACCATCAGCGCCATGCTGATGAGGTAGGGCAGGTGCTCGCCCAGGCCCAGGGCGCTGCCGATCACCAGTGGCGGCGTGATGATGCCTACCACGCTGGCCAGCACGTGCTGCAGCGCGGCACAGAAGGACTGCAGGGGGTTGGGCCGGTCTTCCAGGCCATAGATCAGATCGGTGTTGCTGGTTGCTTCGCTGTGCATGGTGCGTCCCGCGGGTAGTGAGTGGCGGCTGCACTGCAAGAAGCTGACCAGTCGAACAGTTTTTCAGGCGTGACGCGGCTTGCAACGGGACGCGGCGGTGTTCCGGGAGTGGGGGATCGCACCAAAAGGAGGGCCCCTGCGCCGGGCTGGTGCAGGCATCGCCCTTCAGCTGGTCGCGGCCAGCGCGTCCAGGAAGCTCTCCAGCACCAGGTGCGGCCGGCGCCCCTTGCGCGTCACCGAGGACAGGGACAAGTCGTAGAAGCGGCTTGCCGGTTTCAGTGCCCGCAACCGGCCCTGCTGCACCCAGAAGGTGGCGTAGTGGTCCGGCAGGTAGCCGATATAGCGGCCAGTGAGGATCAGGAAGGCCATGCCCTCGCGGTCCGAGGCGCTGGCGCTGCAATTGAGCACCTGGTAGTGCGCCTGGATCTCCGCCGGCAGGCGGAAGGTGGGGCCGATGGCGTCCTGCTGGTTCAGGCGTTCGTCGCTGAGCTGGGCGTCGTCGGCGTAGAACAGCGGATGGCCCACGGCGCAGTAGAGCAGCGAGCGCTCGCTGTACAGCGGCTGGTACTCCAGCCCCGAAAGGGCGGCGGTCTGCGGCACCACGCCGACATGCAGGCGACCGTCGAGCACACCTTGCTCCACCTCGCTAGGGGGCGTCATGCGGATGTTGATCTGCACGTCCGGCCCGCGTTCCTTCAGCCGCGACAGGGCGTGGGTGATGCGCATGTGCGGCAGGGTCACCAGGTTGTCGGTGAGGCCGATGTTCAGCTCACCGCGCAAGTGCTGGTGCAGGCCGTTGACCTCGGTGCGGAAGGTTTCCAGCGCCGCCAGTAGCTGCATGGACGACTGGTACACCTCGCGGCCTTCCTCGGTCAGGGCGAAACCGGCACGGCCACGCTGGCACAGGCGCAGGCCGAGGCGCTGTTCCAGGTCGCTCATCTGCTGGCTGATGGCCGAGCGCCCGATGCCCAGGACGCTCTCGGCGGCGGAGAAACCGCCGCACTCCACCACGCTGCGGAAGATGCGCAGCAGGCGGATATCGAAATCGCTGACCTGCGCCAACGGCTCTGGACGGCGGCTGCTCATGGTTTAGTAACCTCTGATCTAAAGATATGAAAAGTTGGATTTTCGTGACTTTATGCCCGTGGCAATGTCGGCATCAAGTTACTTGTCGCACCTCAGAACAAGACCCACTCGAGGCCACTCATGAACATGCCGCAGACCGCCCAACTTCCCCTGGCCAGCCAGCTCAAGCTGGACGCCCACTGGATGCCCTTCTCCGCCAACCGCAACTTCCAGCGCGACCCGCGCCTGATCGTGGCGGCCGAAGGCAGCTGGCTGATCGATGACCAGGGCCGTCGCATCTACGACAGCCTGTCTGGCCTGTGGACCTGCGGCGCCGGGCACTCGCGCAAGGAAATCCAGGAAGCCGTGGCCAAGCAGCTCGGCACCCTCGATTATTCGCCGGGCTTCCAGTACGGCCACCCGCTGTCCTTCCAGCTGGCCGAGAAGATCGCCAACCTCACTCCTGGTGAGCTGAACCACGTGTTTTTCACCGGCTCCGGCTCCGAGTGCGCCGACACGTCGATCAAGATGGCCCGTGCCTACTGGCGCCTGAAAGGCCAGCCGCAGAAGACCAAGCTGATAGGCCGCGCCCGTGGCTACCACGGCGTGAACGTGGCCGGCACCGCCCTGGGCGGCATCGGCGGCAACCGCAAGATGTTCGGCCAACTGATGGACGTCGATCATCTGCCGCACACCTTGCAGCCGGGCCTGGCGTTCACCAAGGGCGCAGCCGAAACCGGCGGCGTGGAACTGGCCAACGAACTGCTGAAACTGATCGAACTGCATGACGCCTCGAACATCGCCGCCGTGATCGTCGAGCCGATGTCCGGCTCTGCTGGGGTGATCGTGCCGCCGGCGGGCTACCTGCAGCGCTTGCGCGAAATCTGCGACCAGCACAACATCCTGCTGATCTTCGACGAAGTGATCACCGCCTTCGGCCGCATGGGCACTATGACCGGCGCCGAATACTTCGGCGTGACCCCGGACCTGATGAACGTGGCCAAGCAAATCACCAACGGCGCCATCCCCATGGGCGCGGTGATCGCCAGCCGCGAGATCTACCAGACCTTCATGAACCAGGCGACGCCCGAGTATGCCGTCGAGTTCACCCACGGCTACACCTACTCCGCCCACCCGGTCGCCTGCGCCGCTGGCCTGGCCGCCCTGGACCTGCTGGAGAAGGAAAACCTGGTGCAGCAATCCGCCGAACTGGCCCCGCACTTCGAGAAGGCCATCCATGGCCTGAAGGGCGCCAAGCACGTCATCGACATCCGCAACTGCGGCCTGGCCGGTGCCCTGCAGATCGCCCCGCGTGACGGCGACGCCATCGTGCGTCCGTTCGAGGCCGGCATGGCCCTCTGGAAGGCCGGTTTCTACGTGCGCTTCGGTGGCGACACCCTGCAATTCGGCCCGACCTTCAACGCCAAGCCGGAAGAACTCGACCGCCTGTTCGACGCCGTCGGCCAGGCCCTGCAGGGCGTTAATTGATGAGTCAACGCCCACAGGCCGTGCCCACCGTGCAGGTGGATAACGACGAGGTGATCGTCACCGAGTGGCGCTTCGCCCCCGGTGCCGAAACCGGTCGCCACTGCCATGGTTACGACTACGTCGTGGTACCGATGACCAACGGCACCCTGCTGCTGGAAACCCCGGAGGGCGACAAACACGCCCCCCTGGTGGCCGGCCAGAGCTACTTCCGCAACGCCGGCGTCGAGCACAACGTGATCAACGCCAGCGACCACGAAGTGGTCTTCGTCGAAACAGAACTCAAATAGCGCTCGGACCAACCCCCTCTCCCTCTGGGAGAGGGCCGGGGTGAGGGAAGCATCCAGCTCCTCGGCCTATCCGGCGCCGCTAAGACAAAAAGCCCTACAAGAGACCCCACCCATGAGCCTCATCCCGCACCTGATCAACGGCGAACGCATCGACGACCAAGGCCGCACCGCAGATGTGTTCAACCCGTCCACCGGCGAAGCCCACCGCAAGGTTGGCCTGGCCAGCCGCGCCACCATCCAGCAGGCCATCGACGCCGCCAAGGCCGCCTTCCCGGCCTGGCGCAACACCCCGCCGGCCAAGCGCGCCCAGGTGCTGTTCCGCTTCAAGCAACTGCTGGAGCAGAACGAAGCGGTCATCTCCAAGCTGATCGCCGAAGAGCACGGCAAGACCCTGGAAGACGCTGCTGGTGAACTGAAGCGCGGCATCGAGAACGTCGAGTACGCCTGCGCCGCCCCGGAAATCCTCAAGGGCGAATACACCCGCAACGTCGGCCCGAACATCGACGCCTGGAGCGACTTCCAACCGCTGGGCGTGGTCGCCGGCATCACCCCGTTCAACTTCCCGGCCATGGTGCCGCTGTGGATGTACCCGCTGGCCATCGCCTGCGGCAACACCTTCATCCTCAAGCCCTCCGAGCGTGACCCGAGTTCCACACTGCTGATCGCCGAACTCTTCCATCAGGCCGGCCTGCCCAAGGGCGTGTTGAACGTGGTCAACGGCGACAAGGAAGCCGTGGACGCGCTGATCGAAGCCCCGGAAGTCAAAGCCCTGAGCTTCGTGGGCTCGACGCCGATCGCCGAGTACATCTATGCCGAAGGCACCAAGCGCGGCAAGCGCGTGCAGGCCCTGGGCGGCGCCAAGAACCACGCCGTTCTGATGCCCGACGCCGACCTCGACAACGCCGTCAGCGCACTGATGGGTGCTGCCTACGGTTCCTGCGGCGAGCGCTGCATGGCCATCTCCGTGGCCGTGTGCGTGGGCGACCAGATCGCCGATGCCCTGGTGGACAAGATCGTTCCGCAGATCAAGGGCCTGAAGATCGGCGCGGGCACCAACTGCGGCCTGGACATGGGCCCGCTGGTCACCGCCGCCGCCCGCGACAAGGTGGTTGGCTACATCGACGACGGCGTGGCCGCTGGCGCCAAGCTGGTGGTGGACGGCCGTGGCTACCGCGTGGCCGGTCATGAAGACGGCTACTTCGTCGGCGGCACCCTGTTCGACAACGTCAAAGCCGACATGCGCATCTACCAGGAAGAAATCTTCGGCCCGGTGCTCTGCATCGTCCGCGTCGGCAGCCTGGAAGACGCCATGCAGCTGATCAACGACCACGAATATGGCAACGGCACCTGCATCTTCACCCGCGACGGCGAAGCCGCCCGCCTGTTCTGCGACGAGATCGAAGTGGGCATGGTCGGCGTCAACGTGCCGCTGCCGGTACCGGTGGCCTACCACAGCTTCGGCGGCTGGAAGCGCTCCCTGTTCGGCGACCTGCACGCCTACGGTCCGGACGGCGTGCGCTTCTACACCCGCCGCAAGGCCATCACCCAGCGCTGGCCGCAGCGCGCCAGCCACGAGGCGGCGCAGTTCGCCTTCCCCAGCAACGGCTGAGTGATGCATTGAATGAAAAAGCCCCGGCGATTGCCGGGGCTTTTTGTTTTGATGGGTATCGCTTCGCTCAAACCGAGCGCCTGCTATTTGCTGGCCTTGCGGTTGCGCACATAGAGCGATTCGCCGCCGCTGGCGCTACTGCCGCGTACCTGGAGTTCGAAGCGCTTGTTCTGGCCCTTGATCAGGTCGCTGAGCTTGCGAAAGCCGTAGAGGCGGGCGTCGAACTCCGGGCGCAGTTTGGTGATGTTCTGGCCAAGGGCGCCGAGCTGGATCCAGCCGTCCTCGTCGGAGAGGTCGTCGATGAGCTTGGCGATGAAGTCCACCGGCACCTTCTGTGCCTTGGGCCGGGCGGTCCGGGTGGGGGTATCGGCAGGCTCGGGCTGGGCCTTGTCGCTACTGCCATTGGCGGGTTCGGCGGCGTCTTCCCTAAGAATCTCGGTGTAGATGAACTTGTCGCACGCCGCGACGAAGGGCTTGGGCGTTTTCTCTTCACCGAAGCCGTAGACGCTGAGTCCTTCTTCCCGCAAGCGCGCGGCCAGGCGGGTGAAGTCGCTGTCGCTGGAGACCAGGCAGAAGCCGTCGAAGCGCCGGGTGTAGAGCAGGTCCATGGCGTCGATGATCAGCGCGCTGTCGGTGGCGTTCTTGCCCTTGGTGTAGGCGAACTGCTGGATGGGCTGGATGGAATGGTCGAGCAGCACCTTCTTCCAGCTGCCCAGCTGCGGGCCGGTCCAGTCGCCGTAGATGCGTTTCACGCTGGCCACGCCGTACTTGGCGATTTCCTCGAACAACCCGCCGATGATGGCGGCCGGCGCGTTGTCGGCGTCGATCAGGACCGCGAGGTGCTTCTGCTGGCGAGGGGCTTGGGGTTTGATGGCCATGGTTCGTCCCTGGTGCTGTGGATGACTGACCATACTGCGAAGTGGGCGGTCAGTGGCAATCTATCGATCAGAGAATTGCAGTTCTGTGTTTGGTGGTTACTATAACCACCAAATCCGCGCCAAGGACTGGACGTGAATCGCCGACAACTCATGGAGCTGATCGAGGCCGATGGATGGTTTCTGGTCAGGATCAGGGGCAGTCACCACCACTTCAAGCACTCGACGAAGCCGGGGCTGGTGACTAACCCCACCCGAAGAAGGACCTGCTGCCCCGAACGGCGGCGAGCATTCTCAAGCAGGCGGGCCTCAAGTGAGTCCGTTTCATCGTTTCCCGAGGAGCTACCTCATGCTTTACCCAATCGCGATTCTTCCCGGTGACGATGGGCAAGCCTGGGGCGTGGAGGTGCCGGACCTGCCCGGTTGCTTCTCTGCGGGCGATGATCTGGATGACGCGATGGCCATGGCGCGCGAGGCCATCGAGGGGCATTTGGAAATTCTGGCGGAGGAGGGGGCACCGATTCCGGTGGCGCGGAAGGTGACCTTCCATGCAGCCAATCCCGAATATGCCGGCTGCACCTGGGCGTTGGTGGGTATCGACGTGACGCGCTACATGGGCAAGGCGGAAAAACTGAACATTACGCTGCCGGGCTATCTGCTCAATCGCATCGATGACTATGTGAGGAAGCACCCGGAGCAGAAGAGTCGTTCGGGCTTTCTGGCGGCTGCGGCGCTGCGGGTGTTGCAGGAGGGATGAGGGGCGGCTGTAAGCCCTCTCCCCGGCCCCTCTCCCTGAAGGGAGAGGGGAGCAAGGCGCATCACACCTTGCGCACGAACTCCGATTTCAGCTTCATCGCGCCGATGCCATCGATCTTGCAGTCGATGTCGTGGTCGCCGTCCACCAGGCGGATGTTCTTCACCTTGGTGCCGACCTTGACCACCAGGGACGAGCCTTTGACCTTGAGGTCCTTGATCACGGTGATGGTGTCACCGTCCTGCAGGACGTTGCCAACGGAGTCCTTGATCACTTTGTCGTCGCCGGCCGTTTCGGCGCCGGCATCGGCGGACCACTCGTGGGCGCACTCCGGGCAGATCAGCATGGCGCCGTCTTCGTAGGTGTATTCGGAGTTGCATTTGGGGCAGGGCGGCAGGGTGCTCACGGTTTACCTCGACGTCGGTGTCACGAAAAACCATGGATTGTATAGGGTTTTGCCATCGCTTTGCCCGTTTCTGCGCTTTTGTAAGCGGGATGTGTCGAGTGCTTTACCGACTTGACCATGCCTAAATCTTCCCGCTGGAACCGGTTGTTAGTCTGCGTGCACTGATAGTTCGCGGGCCTGGCTCGCATCGAGGGTGCAATGCTGCAACGTGTGTTCTGGAAGCGGGTCCCGAGGGAGCAGCGCAGTTTCCTGCTGAGCCGCCTGAGTGCGGTGGGTCGTGAGGTGGTGAATCGGTCGATGTCGGCCAGCGTCGGGCTGCCACCGCAGTTTGGCCTGAACGGGTGCCACTTCATCCCTGTGCCCAAGTGCGCCGGCAGCAGCATCAGCTCGGCGCTGTTCGGCAATTGGCAGCCGGGG
This sequence comes from Pseudomonas sp. OTU5201, assembly GCF_038440135.1. NCBI lineage: Bacteria > Pseudomonadati > Pseudomonadota > Gammaproteobacteria > Pseudomonadales > Pseudomonadaceae > Pseudomonas > Pseudomonas sp. OTU5201. The sequence goes on from NZ_JASATC010000006.1 coordinate 151,450, forward strand.
CACGTGCCGCTGTACGGGTACGAGCAGCAGTTCCCCTAGCACTATGCGCGGGCCTTCAGGTTCGCCTTTGTGCGCGACCCGCTGGAACGCACCTATTCCGCCTACAGCTACCTGCGCAACAGCAAGTTGAGGGCGCGTGAGATGCCGGCGCAGCGCAGGGTGTGCCGCTATCGGGATTTTGATGAGTTCGTCAGCCGCTGGCTGCACGTGGATAACGTGCGCAAGCAGGTGCATTTCACCCCGCAGACGGACTTCCTGGTGGACTCCCTGGGGAACCTGGCGATGGATTTCATCGGCCGCCAGTAAATCCTGGAGCGCGATTACGCTTCGATTTTTCAGCGTTTCGACATCGTTGCCCCGTTACCCCATGTGAACCCTACGCAACAATGCCAGCAGCTACCGGTGCGTGAGTTCTGTTCGCCGCGCACGCGGCGGCTGGTACGGCGTGTCTATGCGCGCGACTTCGAGATGAGTGAGGATGGCCCTCCCGGCCCACACTACGGCGTATCCGTGGGTTCGGGGATGCTCAGCACGCCTGCATCGGTAAAGCGTCGGGTGCCCCAGAAGCCGCCACCCAGTTTGCCGCGCAGGGCATAGGGGACATTCTGGACCGGGCTGACGCCGGTGAGGCCCCAGGCCTGGCGCAGCACTGAGAAGGCCGAGATGGTCACTGGCACTTCGATGAGCGTTTCACCAAAGCCTGCCACGGTACCGCCCTGGCTGCTGACGCCGCTGGCCAGGGGCAGGTCGTTCAGGTCCAGTTCCAGGGCCACGCCGCTGTAGTGGATGGCACTTTCATTGGGGTTCTGTACCCGCAGCTTGAGGTTGAAGCGCATTTCCAGACCCTCGCCGGGGATGGGTTCCATGCCGGCGAGGTCGACCTGCAACGGGTCGCGTGTGCCGAAACCGGCGCAACCTGCCAGCAGCAGTGGAAGTAACAAGGCGGCGAGGCGGGTGGTGTGCACGGAAGGCTTCCTGCTCGGGGTCCTGCCTTGAGTAAAGATCAGGCCGGTGCGGGCGTGCCCACATTTTCTGTGGAGCAGGCTGTGGATATCTTCTGGATGGATTGCGCCATGGCCTGCGCCACAAGGCGTATCGCGGGTTGTTCGTTTCATGCTCAAGAAGGGTGCAACCGCGGCTACCGGGCGCTCGTTGCGGATACCCACGGAATCTGTGGGGCAAACTGTGGATAGCTTTGGGATGGGTGTCTGAAGCGGCCGGAAATAGTGGCATGCAAGAGGTTGATCGGTTTTTGTACAGGCGTGTGGGCCAGGCTTTCATGGGGTTGCAACAGGCAGGCCTGTGATCTGTCCAGTGATTGAGACCGTCGCTACCCTGGGCGTGGCACGTCGGCGCGGGATGCTCACAGAAACTGTGCGCGGTTCTGTGGATATCTTTGGGATAAATGCGTGGATCGCCCATGGGGCAGGGGCTGGAAGCACTTGCCTGGTTTTTCGTCGTCAGTCGTATTCAGCGGCTTCATGGTCGCCCAGCAGGCGGCGCTGGCGTGGAGTGCAGGCGGCGAGCACGTCGGGGTTCAAGCGAAAGCCCAGGTAGGGCGAAAACTTCTGCGCCACCATGCGCCGTCCGTAGTGCACCTGCAGCAGGTAGCGACTGCGGTCCGTGGTGCGGTTGCGGCTGCCGGCGTGCCAGAGCTCACTGCGGAACATCAGCACATCGCCAGCCTGGCACAGCACGGCATCGGCCATTTTACCGCGCCAGTTGGTTTCACCTAGTTGGGGCTTGCGCCCGGCGCGGTGGCTGCCGGGGATCACCAGGGTGGGGCAGAGGTCTGCGTCGATATCGTCGAGGTACAGGTGCGCGGTAAGCACCTGCATCGGCAACTGGAAAGCCGGGTCGGCCAAGAGGCTTTCCGGCAGCTCCATCACCAGGTGGTCCAGGTGCAGCTCGGCGCCGACAAAGCCGGGGTGGCAGCGCCAAGCGGTCTGGCCGATCACGTGGCAGTCCTCACCCAGTGCTGCTTCGGCCAGTTCGATGACGCCGGGCAGGTCGAGGAAGGCCAGCCACTCCTTACTCCGGTTGAACACGCATTTGAAATGGTCGTCCACCAGGCCGATGTAGTCCCAGTGGATGGGCTGGAGCTGGTCCATCAGCCGACGCAAAGTGGCGATGGCGGGTGCGTCGAGCACGCCGGGAAGCAGGGTGAAACCCTGTTCGTTCAGGTCACGGAGATGGGCGGCGGTGGACATCGGCATGCCCTCGCAACTGGAGCTACCTGTAGGGTGGACCACGCTTCACCGGTCCACCATTGGAGGTCCGCCAAGGCATCGATACCGGTATCACTCAGCCATTGAGCAGGCTTTCCAGTCGTTGGCGCAGCGGCTCGATTTCGTCGGCAGTGAGGTTTAGCAGGAATTCGTTCTTCAGCACATTGACCAGTTCGCCGGCGTCTTCGATCGTGCGACTTTCCACGCGCCCGTCGCGGTGGCGCTTGTTGAAGGTGCCGTTGGTCAGGGTCAGGCGCCATTCGCCTTGACTGCATGCGGTCATCAGAATCTGGCGGAACACGCTGTTGGGGTGGGTGGAGGTGTACCAGTTGCGTGGGATGCAATCGACCCAGGCATGCACCTCCGGGCCGAAACGGTAGCAGGCCGCCCAGCCGGTTTCGGCTCGGAAATTTTCCAGTTGCACCTCGCCGGTACCGTCATTCTGCGGACGCAGGCGGTAGGGAAGGTCGGCGGGTATCGGGCCTTCGAGGGGAACGGCACGCCAAGGTGTGGCGGAGCCGAAGCCGACATCCACCAGGTGCGGGCCTTCCGGGAGCTGCACGCGCAGCATCAGGTGGGAAAGCATGGTCTGTGGCGCGTCGAGTGGCAGGCCCCAACGCACCCGGCCACCCAGCATTTCGACGTGATAGCCGAGGGCGAGCAGCAGTCGGGCAAAGAGGTTGTTCAGCTCGTAGCAGTAGCCGCCGCGCTGGCGCTCCACCACTTTGGCGAACACAGCGTCGGCGTCGATGTGGATGGGGCGGTCGAGCAGCACGTCGACGTTCTCGAAGGCCACCCGCTGCTGGTGGGCGGCGATCAGTCGGTCGAGGCTGGCGAGGTCGGGGTGCTGCGGTGCGGAGGTATCCAGATGACGCAGGTAGGACTCGGTCTGCTGCGGGTTCAGCGCATACATGCGGGTCGGCTCCATGACGATGACGCCTGGATGCTAGCAGATGCCGTTTAACTGGCGACGACCGGTAGCTTGGTGTCTTTCTTAATCAACGGGGTCTGTAAAAAATAAAAGACTGACGGAGTGCAGGGTGTCGTGAAAAAGACCTGAAAATCAGCGTATTGAGGCAAGTGTTGTTGATGAGGTCAGAGGCGTTCTGTCGATTTTTTTGCTCATACGCATCGTATTTGTTTGACATATTTTACGTCTTTGGCAGACTTCGCCTCCGTGGTAACCGCTCGGTTCGCTCCGTGCCGGCCCCCCGCCATCAATAACAAAAACTCCGTCAGCCGAGGCGCCTGCCCCTCAGATTCCCGGCCCCGACGGGCGTGCCTCTGGAACAAGAACAAATGCTGATCTGGTTTGTTGCGGTATACCTGCTGATCACAGTTGGTGTCGGTTTCTACGCCTCCACTCGTGTCAAAAACTCCAAGGACTTCGCGGCCGGCGGCCGGAGCATGTCCTTCCCCCTGGTCGCGGCGATGGTGTTCGCCACCTGGTTCGGCTCGGAAGCCGTGCTGGGCATACCGGCGACCTTCATCGAGGAAGGCTTCGCCGGGATTGTCGAAGACCCCTTTGGTTCGTTTGGTTGCCTGATGCTGGTGGGCCTGGTCTTCGCCCGTCCGCTCTACCGCATGAACCTGCTGACCATCGGTGACTTCTTCAGGAAGCGTTTCGGTCCGAACGTCGAGCTGATTACCAGCCTGGTGATCATCGGTTCCTACCTCGGCTGGGTGGCTGCCCAGCTCACCGCGCTCGGCCTGGTGTTCAACGTGCTGTCCGACGGCTCCATCACCACCACCCAGGGCATGCTGATCGGCACCGCCATCGTGCTGCTCTACACCCTGTTCGGCGGCATGTGGTCGGTGGCGCTGACCGACTTCATGCAGATGATCATCATCGTCGTCGGCCTGGTGTACCTGACCTGGCTCATCGGTGATATGGCCGGTGGTGCCGACGTGGTGATCAGCCATGCCGCGTCCGAAGGCAAGTTCACCTTCATGCACAGCTTCGAGCCTCGGGACATCGTCGCTTTCATCGCTGCCGCGGTGACCATGATGTTCGGCTCCATCCCGCAGCAGGACGTGTACGCCCGTGTGATGTCGGCCAAGACCGAGAACATCGCTGCCCGCGCGTCCATGACCGGTGCCGTGTTCTACCTCAGCTTCTGCATGCTGCCGATTTTCCTCACCTACGCCGCTTCGATGATCGACCCGGCCATGGTGCAGAAGTGGCTGGCCGAAGACTCGCAGATGATCCTGCCGCACCTGATCATGGAGCGTACCCCGCTGTTCGCCCAGATCATGTTCTTCGGCGCACTGCTGTCGGCGATCATGTCCACCGCCTCGGGCACCCTGCTGGCGCCGTCGGTGACCTTCACCGAGAACGTCCTCAAGCGCTTCATCCCCGACATGACCGACCGCCAGTTCCTGCTGGCCATGCGTATCAGTGTGGTGGTGATGACCGCGGCTACCTCGGTCTTTGCCCTGTACTCCGACGCGAGCATCTACGAGATGGTCGGCAACGCCTACAAGGTGACCCTGGTCGCTGCCGTGGTGCCGCTGTTCACCGGCCTGTTCTGGAAACGCGCCACCACCCAGGGTGCCCTGCTGGCCATCGCCTTCGGCCTGCTGTCCTGGATCTACCTGGAGGCCACCTACGCGGAGACCGACTTCTGGCCGCCGCAACTGGCCGGCCTGCTGTTCAGTGCCCTGGGCATGCTGCTGGGTTCGCTGCTGCCGCAGTTCGTGCGCAGCCGTCGTGAATCCCTGGAGCCTGTTGCGGCCTGATCGGTCGATGCATGAACGAGCCCCGCCTTTGCGCGGGGCTTTTCTTTGGCAGGGAGGAACGTTGTAGGGGCGAATGAATTCACTATGTCTGCGTTAGCTGTTGCGGGAAATTTCCCATTCGGCCAAGCGCCTTGTAGGAGCTGGCTTGCCAGCGAAACGGGGCCATTCGCTGGCAAGCCAGCTCCTACGGGCAATACAGCTGCCTGCAACACGCAATGCAGGCATAGCCAATGAATTCGCCCCTACAGAAGGCTTCCTGCGATGCGCCTCAGGCCACCAACTCGACCATGCCGCGCAATACCGTCAGACCGGTGAAAACACCCATGGCGATCAGTGTGCCGCGGGGCATGCTGTCGGTGAGGCCACGGTAATTGATGGGCGTGAGAAACAGCCGGGGCCAGCAGGCGAAGGCGGCGCAGAGGGTGAGCAGGGAAAGCAGCGCGAGGCTGGCGGAGAAGTCGAAGGGTTCGTCGGAGAAAATGCAGCTGACGGGGATGGCGATGGCAAGGGCGAGCCAGCCGCCAGTGACCACTTTCTCGCCCCGGGTGCGCGGCGAAACTGTAGAGCTGTCACTGGCCATAGGCGATTCCTTGTCTGACTGCAGGCTAAGACTGCCGCGCATTCTCTACCCGCCTTCGGGAAGGCGCAAGACAGAGGGGCCCGTCATTGCGACGGGCCCCGCGGCCATCAGAAATGCGCCTTGGCCAGCAGGCTGAAGGTGTTCTGGTTGGTGCCGCCGAGGATCTCGTCGCCGAGGAAGCTGCTGTCGTCGATGGCGTACTTGTTCTTCCAGTAGTCGTACTCGATACCGACATAGAAGTGCTTCACTGCGCTCAAGCCCATGGCCTTGCCCAGGTCGTACTTGATCTGCGGGTTGAAGTGCAGGTTGGCGTGCAGGTCGTTCGGACGGTCGGAGGTGGCGTCCTTGTTGTTCCACACCCAGTCCATGAAGCCGTCGATCACGACGTCCGAATTGCCCACCGGAATGGTGTAGGACCATACCGGGGTGACCTGCCACTGGCCGGACGGGTTGCTGGTGATGCCGTCGGGCTTGCGGTAGTAGAAGTTCAGCTGGAAGTAATCGAAGCCGGGGAGCTTGAGGTCGAAGCCTGGGCCGATCAGGTAGTTCTGGTTGCGGTTCTCGCCACGCTCGTAGGTGGTGGCCAGCAGCACGTCGCTGATGGGGCCGAATTCCAGTTTCTGGTCGAACACCTTGCCGAAGGACAGGCGCGGGGAGAATTCGCCGTAGTAGGTGTTCTTGCCGGCGTTGGCGTCTTCCTCGCCGTTGTAGTTGATCTGGTCGACGAAGACGAACAGGTCGCCCCAGGTCCAGCCGCTGGCGTGCTCGAAGGTGAAGGTCTGCTGGATTTCCGGGTTGATCTCGAAGTTCTTGCCGTACAGGTAGGTCAGGCTGTTGTCCTGCCACAGCAGGGGGCCGTCGGCCAGGGCGCCGCCGGTCGCCAGCAGGCCGCCGGCGAGCATCAGGGTGGAAAGGGTGCGGTTCATCGGGTGTTGGCTCCAGTGGTCTTAAGCTGTGTCTATCTGCGTAGAACTTGTCTGATTGGTCAGGCCTGCCGGGGAGAGCAAGAAAGGCGCCAAGATGCCAAGGGCAAGCGGCAGGGCGCGCGATTATCGGGGGAAAGCGCTGTTTTTCAAGTGTTTGCGCGAAGTTCGAGGACATTTCCCAACTGCTGGAAGCTGACCAGATGCACAACTCTGGGGAGGTAAAACTGACCGCGTGGGCAGTTTTGCCTTGATTTGGGGCGGCGTCAGAGCCAGCCCATCAGTGCCCGGCCATATGCAGTCCGATGGACAGTGATGCACTGCGCCCCGATGCGGTATCCGTGGGGGCGTCTGGGAAGTTGCGGGGCAGCGGCACGGAAGGGGGCTTCCAATACTCGGGTGCGGGCAGCCGGTTAAGTGGGATTGAACCGGGCGTAGCGGTGCTCATCGCCCTGGACCGGCGAGGGAGCCAGGCGCCAGATCCGCCGGATGTTGTCGAGGTATCACCCTTCCAGTCGAGGAACTTCGCCGTCCGTCCGGCGCCTGTGTTCGGTGTTTTCGTGGAAGCTGGAGGGCGCAATTTTCATACCAGTCCGCACCGCGCGCCCTGCGTCGCGGGGGCCATGGGAGGTGTCGCTTCAATGACCGGGGAAGAGCCCGCCGGCGGCTGGGGACTGGGTCCCCAGAACTGGGGAAAAAGTGGGTGGGGAACTGGGGAAATTACCGTTCTACCTGTTGGTGACCACTGAACGGCAGTGCTGCGGGCGATGGGGCCTGCGCTATAAATACCGGGGTCGGTGCCGGAGTTGCCGACCCGGCCGTAGGTGTCTTTCTGACGCTCGCCTTGCGAGCGAACCGACGGTCACACAAGGGGAGGTTTCGATGAAGATGGCGCTGGCGAAAAAGCCCTTCAATCTATTCCGCTGGTTTTCCCTGGTGAGCCTGGTGATCATCCTGGTGGTCGCCATCCTGCTCGGCCTGGCGGCGACCCGTTTTCTCATGCGTGAAAGCATCGACCGCGATGCCATGCTCAGCGCCCAGTTCATCAAGTCCATCGCAGACGTCGAAGTCATCCATGGCAACTTCTCCCCGGGCCTGACCCTGGGCGAATTTCTCGACAAGCGTGTCGACGGTGCGCGCCTCGGTGTTTCCCACGAGCAGTTGGTGAAGTCCCACGAGGAGTTCTTCGACCATATCGTGCGCCTGCCCGATGTGCTGCTGGCCAATGTCTACGCGCCCGATGGCGTGGTGATCTGGTCGACCAACCCGAAACTGGTGGGTGGGCGGTCGCTGGAACAAGCCAAGCTGAACGAAGCGGTACGGAGCCGCGATACGGTGACCACCGAGCATCACGGCCCCGACGCCTGCCCCGCGGAAGGCTACTTCATGCGGGTGCCCCACAGCCTGTATCTGGAAAGCTTCATCCCGCTGCAGGACAGCCGCGGCGAAGTGCTCTCGGTCATCGAGATCTACAAGGAGCCGGTGGACCTGATCGCCCGCATGAATCGCGGCTTCGTCCTGCTCTGGATCGCCACGGCGTTGGGCGGCGCGATCATCTACCTGAGCCTGTTCTGGTTCGTGCGCCATGCCTCGCGCCTGGTGGACGACCAGCAGCGGCAGCTGGTGGAAAACGAAACCCTGGCGCTGCTCGGCGAGATGTCCACCGCCGTTGCCCACAGCTTGCGCAACCCGCTGGCGTCCATCCGCTCCAGTGCCGAGCTGGCGCTGGAAGTGGACCCGGGGCCGCTGCACAAGAACCTGTGCGACATCATCACCCAGGTGGATCGTATGTCGAAGTGGGTCCGCGAGCTGCTGCTGTCCGCCCGCCCGCTCTCCGGTGACCAGGAGCCGGTGGACATCACCAATGCCCTTGAAGAGACCCTGGCCGCCTACGAACCGCAGATTCGCCACGCCGGCATCGAGGTTGACTGGCAGACCCGGGAGGCACCCAAGGTGGTCAGTCATCCGGTGCTCCTGCAGCAACTGCTGGGCAGCGTGCTTTCCAACGCCATCGAAGCCATGCCGCGCGGCGGACGCCTGGTGGTCAGCCTGGAGCCGGATGCACGTCGCCAACTGCTTAACTTGACCATCAGCGACACGGGCGGCGGCATGTCGCCGGCCATGCTGGACATGGCCTTCAAACCCTTTCACACCACCAAGCGCGGCGGCCTGGGCGTTGGCCTGGTGCTGGTGCGCAAGATAGTCGAGCGCTTTGGTGGAGCCGTCAGTATCGAAAGCCGGGAGAACGCCGGTACCAATGTGCACCTGACCTTCAGGGCCACGGCAGGGAGATAACAAAAATGGGCAACAGCATTCTGATTGTCGAAGACGACGAGATCCTGGCTGATAACTTCTGCACCTACCTGCAGCGTCGCCAGTTCGACGTCATCGTCTGCAGTTCGGCCGAGGAAGCCTTGCCGATCATCGAGGCGCAGCATCCTGACCTGGTACTGACCGACTACTGCCTGCCGGGCATGAGCGGGTGCGACCTCATCAGCCGCGCCCGCGCACTGGACGAGCAGCTGAAGGTCATCATGATCACCGGCCACGGCAACGTGCAGGGCGCGGTGGAAGCCATGAAGGCCGGCGCCAGCGACTACCTGACCAAACCGGTGGCCCTGGCCGAGCTCAAGCTGGTGGTGGACAAGGTGCTGGAAGCGAGGCGCCAGGAGCAGCGATTGTCCTTTTACCAGCAACGTGAAGCCCAGGACTCCGGGCTCACCGGCCTGATCGGCGACTCCGGACCCATGCGCGCCATGAAGGACATGGTGCGCCAGGTGCTGGGTGCCGAAGAACGCATGGCCGGTGAAGACCTGCCGGTGGTGCTGATCGAGGGCGAGACCGGGACGGGCAAGGAACTGGTGGCCCGCGCCCTGCACTTCGACGGCGCGCGCAGCAAGGGGCCCTTCGTCGAATTCAACTGCGCGTCGATTCCCTCGCACTTGCTGGAGGCCGAGCTGTTCGGCCACGAGAAGGGCGCCTTCACCGACGCCAAGGATCGCCGCGTGGGCCTGGTGGAAGCGGCCGATGGCGGCACCCTGTTCCTTGACGAGGTGGGCGAGATCGACCTGCTGCTCCAGGCCAAGCTGCTCAAACTGCTGGAAGACCGCACCATCCGTCGCCTGGGCTCGGTGCGCGAACGCAAGGTCAACCTGCGCATCATCAGCGCCACCAACTGCAACCTCGAACAGATGGTCCAGGAGGGCAAGTTCCGCCGCGACCTGTTCTTCCGCCTGCGCATCATCACCATCAAGGTGCCGCCGCTGCGTGCCCGTGGCGACGATATCCTCACTCTGGCGGAACACTTCGTCGCCCAGCACGGCAAGCGCTACGGCAAGCCGGGGCTGCGCTTCAGCCTGGAAGCAAAGTCAGTACTCAAGGGCTACAGCTGGCCAGGCAACGTGCGTGAACTGCGCAACATGCTGGAACAGACCGTGCTGCTGGCGCCAAGCAATGTCATCAGCCCCGAGCAACTGACCATCTGCCGCGGCCTGCTGGCCGGCGCCGGTGTCACCGAGGCCGCCCTGCCGGCGATGCTGGGAGAACCGATGGGGCTGGAAGACGAAAACCTGAGCCTGTCCGATGCCGAGCGCGACCTTGTGGTCAAGGTGCTCGGCAAGACCGACTGGAACATCTCCAAATCCGCCCGGATGCTCGGCCTGACCCGCGACATGCTGCGCTACCGCATTGACAAGCTGGGCCTGGAGCGACCCGACCGCCAGCATCATTGAGCAGACCCCGATCCCGGGGCATCTCCCGCCCAAGGTCGGGGGATGCGCTCTAGTGAAACTTCCTGGCCGATCTAGACTCTACGAATCATCGACCCGGTCGGGTCGATGCAGTCTTGGCTCGGAACGTGCAGGGATGCAATCAGCGGTCAGCCTGGCCGCCGTCCGATCTCCTGACAGGGGAGCAGCCGCAGTGTCGAAGAAAGTACTGATAGTCGACGACGAAGAAATACTCGCCGGGAACTTCCAGATCTACCTGGAAATGCTTGGTTGTGAAGTGCAAACCGCCGCCAGCGGTGCCATCGCTCTGGAGGTCGTGGTGAACTTCAAGCCCGACCTGCTGGTGCTCGACTATCGTTTGCCGGACATGACCGGCTTCGACGTGTTCGATGCCATGCGCACCCTGCACAGCTGCGAAGCGGTGTTGATGACTGCGCACCCCAGCATCGAGGTCTGCAACCGCGCCATCGAGCGCAACATCGACATCATCCTCCTCAAGCCCTTCCCCCTGCATGAGCTGGGCAACGTGGTGCTCCACGGCCTGCCTGGTGGCGCCCTGCGCGAGTCGCCGGCCGAGCAGACAGCCCAGGTGGATCGTCGCCATGGCGGCGAGGTGAGTTTCCCGCTGAAACTCTACGACGGCGCCTGGGTGCTCTCCGACCGCCGCCGCCCCGCGGCAAGCTCCGACGAACCTCTGAAGCAGGCCAAGAAAGGCGCTTGACGTCGCCGGATCGAAACAAGCGCAGGCATCGACCTGCGCTTTTTCTTTACAGGGCGAAAAGTTGACAGATCGACCGACGAGGTCGGGCGGAATTAGTGTCCGGGCTGTGGATCACCAACCGAACACGAGGACTGCCCCATGCTCTCGCTCGAACTCTTGCTGGAACACCAGACCCTCAGCTTCGCCGTGGCCATGGTCATGAGTGGCCTTGCCTGGCTTGCCTATGGTCATGCCTGAAACGGCATCGCGTAGCCGCGACGGAGGAGAGGGGATGCCCCTCACTGAATGCTCGACGCCAGCTCGAAGATTGGGATGTACATCAGGATCACGATCACCCCGATGATCAGCCCGATGAAGGTCATCAGCAGCGGCTCGAACAGGCGCACGAACCATTCGATCCAGCGGCTGGTTTCCTCGTCATGAAAGTCGGCCGTGCGTTCCATCATTTCGCCGAGGTTGCCGGACTGTTCACCGGCCCTGAGCATGCGCAGCGACACTGGAGTCGCCAGCCCATGCTCCTCCAGTGCGCGGGAGAGCGCCTGGCCTTCGCGGATTCGCGTGGCGGCCTGGTCCAGTCGCGGGCGTGAGGCGGCGCCGAGCAGCCCACGGACCATGGCGATGGCAGTGAGGATGGGAATGCCGCCCTGCAGGAGGATGCCCAGGGACCGGTAGAAGCGCGCCAGCTCATAGATCCGAATGCGCTCGCGGATCGTCGGCAAGCGTTCGACCTGGCGTCCCAGCGCACGCCGCACGCTCTCTTGGCGCAGCAGCAGGACCAGCGCCACCAGCGTCAGCGCGGCGCAGCCGAAGACTTCCGTCTGGTGCGAATGCAGGAACAGCCCGCTGTGCAACAGCACCCGGGACAACCACGGCAGGTTCGAACCCAGCCCCTCGAACACCAGGCTGAAACGCGGCACCACGTAGCCCACCAGGAACAGCAACACCCCGCAGCCCACCATGAACAGCAGCACGGGGTACACCGAAGCGCTGATGATCTTCTGCCGCACCTCGTCCATCCGCGTGCGGTAGGCCACGTAGCGGCCCAGGGCATCGCCCACCGCGCCGGTCTTCTCGCTGGACTGCACCAGCGCCACGTAGAGCGCGGGGAATATCGCGGGGAATTGCGCCAGCGCCTGCGACAGCGACTTGCCCTCGTAGAGCAGTCGCACCAGGCCACCCAGTACCTTGCGTGCCTGCGGGTCGGCTTCTTTCTCGGCCAGGCTTTCCAGGGCATCGATCAATGCCAGCCCGGCATTCAGCAGCGTGGTCAGCTCCTGGCTGAACAGCAGCAGCGGGAAGCCTTCGCGCCGACGCCAGCCTCGCAACGACCAGCCACGCTCGGGCTGCAGGGCGAGCACCCGCAGCCCTTGGGCCTCTACCTGGCGGCGGGCGTCATCCTGGCTCGCCGCCTCCACCACCAGCGCGACCACCCCGGCCTGGGCGCGGACCGCCTTGATCTGAAAGCGCATGGCAGTCATTGCCAACTGGTGACTTCGGCGTTCTCGCCGTCGCCGCCGGGCTGGCCATCCTTGCCCAGGGTGAGCAGTTCGAAATCGCCGTTCTCGCCGGGGGAGCGGTAGACATAGGCGCGACCCCAGGGGTCCTCGGGGACTTCCTTCTGCAAGTAGGGGCCGGCCCAGCGCGGTTCGTCGGAGGGCGCGCTGACCAGCGCCGTCAGGCCCTGCTCGGTGCTGGGATAGCGCCCCACCTCAAGACGGTAGATATCCAGGGCCTTCACCAGCCCCTCGATCTGTGCGCGGGCCACTTTGGTTTCGGAGCGGCCCAGCTGATTGAAATACTTGGGCGCCACAATGCCGGCCAACAAGCCGAGCACCACCAGCACCACCAGGAGTTCAAGGAGGGTGAAACCCAGTTCGGGTCGACGATGCATCTTCATGGGAGCCTCCGCTGCAGGTCACTGCAGACGGCTATGCAAGAGCTGTGCACGACGAGCGGGCGAGGGGGGCGACACATCGCCGGTCGGATTATCCGGCACGTGCTTTGCTGACCGTACAGCACCGTACAACCCGAAGGGGATTGGCCCTCACAGGGGAGAAAAAACGATGAAAGTGCCCGCCCTGGTGCTGTTCAGCATCTTTGCGACCACCGCTGTTGAGGCCCGTGCCGATATCTACCAGGTGGTCTCCGCCAATGGCGCCATAATGCTCACCAACATCCACCGAACCGACCGCAAACTGGTTCGCGTGGCCCGCGAGAGGCCTGTGCAGGCCAAGGCGCCGAGCCTGGTCAAACCGGTACGCAAGGGGCCGCTCAAGGCGCCGCGCTATTCACTGATCGTGGCCCAGGCGGCCTTCGAATACGACCTGCCGGCGGAGCTGCTGCACGCGGTGATCACGACCGAATCCAACTACGACCCCACGGCTGTTTCGCCCAAGGGCGCCGCTGGCCTGATGCAGCTGATGCCCGGCACCGCGCGGGACCTGGGCGTGCATGACGTATTCGACCCGACGGCGAATGTCCGGGGTGGAGCGCGCTACCTCAAACGCATGATGAAGCTGTTCGGCAATGACCTCTCCCTGGCCCTGGCGGCCTACAACGCGGGTCCCGGCGCGGTGCTCGCCTACAACCGCGCCATTCCTCCCTACCCGGAAACCCAGCGCTATGTCCCCAGCGTCCTGAGGCATTACCAGCGCCTCCAGGCCGACGCAAAACGACCCCGCTAGTGGGGAATTTCCCCAGATGCGGGGGCGTTTTTTCCGCGAATTCATTGGCTATGCCTGCGTTAGCTGTTGCGAGAGATTTCCCATCCGGCCAAGAGCCTAGTAGGAGCTGCCTACAACACGTCATGCAGACATCGTGAATTCATTCGCGCCGCGCTGGGGAGGGGCCGCTCGTAGGGGTGGGCTTCAGCCCACCAGCGGCAGCCAGTGCGTAACGGGATAACGGCCTTTCATCCACCATCGGCCCCTGGCTGGACTCTGCCCGGTGGACGGCAAATCGCCGTCCACCCCATACGTCCGTTACGCGGTCCTTCGCACATGAATTCTCTTCTACAGGGGGGCGGCGTTCCCCGCCCGCTTACTGCCCCCAGAAAACCGGGGAATTGGGTGGGAATCGGGTGGGGGAAGTGCTGGCCATTTCTTGGTTTTTCATCATAAGTAATTGAATTTTTGGCATTTTCTGTGATGGCACAGGCATTGCTGGGACGGTCCTGCCCTCTATTTGGCATCCATGCACCTGATACCGAGGTCAGCCAAGATGAACCGGACTAACCCTTCGAGCAGTGCAACTCCCCTCCGCTTTGGTGCCCAGGGGGCATTTCTACATCTGGGCGGCGTTCTGCTGTTGCTGGGCGCCATCCTTGGCGGCGAAGACGCCGCGGCGGCGATCCGTTGCGAGCGCAACATCGTGGCCAACGTCGTGGCCCTCGATCAGCCGCTGATGTTCAACCGCCTCGGTGCGCAGAACATCAACGGCATGATGTTCGCCCTGCGTCGCGACGTCGTGGACAAGAACGAAGTGCCGCTCACCCAGGGGGGCGCCGCAGTGCCCGGTGAAGTGGCGCTGCGTCCGGACAAGCGCCCGCGTCCGCTGGTATTGCGCGTCGCCTCCGGTGATTGCCTGACGATCAACCTGCAGAACCTGTTGGCCCACCAGGCCAACCCCAACAACCCGGACGACCCGTTGTTCAAGAAGGACGAACAGGTTGCCGACCGCCATGTCGGCTTCCAGGTCAACGGCATGCAGGCAGTCAACGATATCGGTGACATCGCCACCAACGCCGGCCGCAACCAGAACACCTTGATCCCGCCCGGCGGCAGCCGCAGCTACACCCTTTACGCCGAGCGTGAAGGCGCCTTCGCCGCCAGCAGCTACGGCGCTACCTTCGGCGGCGAAGGCACGGGCGGCAACACCGCCAACGGCCTGTTCGGCCAGGTGGTGGTGTTGCCCAAGGGTGCGCGCACCTACCGCAACGTGGTCACGGAAGAAGAAATGCGCTTGGCCACCACCGGCCGTACTCCGGCCGGGCAGCCGATCATCGACTACGAAGCGCGCTACCCGCAGGACGCCCCCTGGGACGAGGAGGGCAAGGCCGGATTGCCGATCATTGCGATGATGGACAACGGTGAGATCATCTCCAGCGACACCGATGCCGTGGTCATGGGGCCCAACCCCGATGGCACCTTCCCGCAGAACACCTACCCGCTGGAAAGCTACGGCAAGCGCAACCCGGCGCTGCCCAATCGCCTGGAACCCTTCCGCGATTTCTCGTCTGTATTCCATGACGAGAATGCCGTGGCCCAGGCCTTCCCCGGCTACTGGAACGACCCGGTGTTCGGCCATGTGCTGGAGCCGACCCGCGACTCCTTCATGATCAACTACGGCTCCGGCGGCATCGGTGCCGAAGTGGTGGCCAACCGTCTCGGCGTTGGTCCCATGCACGACTGCCTGTCCTGCGCCTACGAGGAGTTCTTCCTCAGCGCATCGACAGTGGGTGACATCGCCATGCAGGTGGACGTGCCGGCCAACGTCGGCCTGGAAAGCATCCTCCCCGGCCAGGTGCCGCCGGAGGGCACCACCGGGGTCAAGGCGACCATGGCCCTGTTCCCCTCCGAGCCGTCAAACGTGGCCCACAGCTACATCGGCGATGCCGTGCGCTTCCGCAATAGCCACAATGGCTACGAGCAGCACGTGTTCCACCTGCATGGCCACCAGTGGTTGTTCAACCCGAATGACGACAACTCCGACTACATCGACGCCCAGGGCATAGGCCCGGGCTCGGGCTACACCTACGAAATCGCCAACGGCGGGTCCGGCAACCGTAACCGCACCTCCGGCGACGCCATCTACCACTGCCACTTCTATCCGCACTTCGCCCAGGGCATGTGGGCCATGTGGCGTATTCACGATGTGTTCGAGGAAGGCACCCGTCTGGCGGTGTCCGAAGAGGGCGACGACGGCTTCCACAAGAAAGCCTTCGAACTGCGCAGTGGCCTGCCTGCCCAGGGCGCCCGCGCCCTGCCGGATGGCGAAATCGTCGCCGGCACGCCGATTCCGGCCATCGTCCCGCTACCGGGCAAGGCCCTGCCGCCCATGCCGGGCAAGGTGGCCGTGGTGCCCAAGTACGGCAATGAACGGGTCGCCGATCACGACGATGACGACGATCACGAAGAGGGTGACGACGACTCCGGTCACGAACCCGAACTCAAACCAGTGGGCTCCGTGGCCCTGGTTGACCGCAGCGAAGCCAACCGCAACGCCGACGGCACCCTGAAGAACCCCGGCTTCCCGTTCTGGATCGGCGGCATCGAGAATACCGTCGGCCAGCGTCTGTCGACCCCGCCGCTCGACATGCTGGATGCCGCCAAGGCCCAGGCCTTGAAGGATTCCGGCAATCCGCTGTGGGCCAATATCGACCCGGCCCAGTCCGGTGGCTGGGACGGCGGTCTGCCACGCCATACCCTGGATGGCGTGTCCGCTGGCGGCGAGGCCGAAGTGGTCACCAGCGCCCTGGACTTCTCCAAGGTGGTCCATCGCGCCAAGGCAGTCTTCCTCCCGGAAGAGGGTACCGACGTTGAGCAATCGGCCATGGCCTTCCATGCCAAAGCCAGCCACCCGAGCTTCGCCGTGTTGCCAGGCGGTGCCGTGCAACCGAAGGGCTTCCGCACCAACGGCGGCCTGCCGGTGGCCGGCGCTCCCTACAACGAGCCGTGCATGGACGACACCGGCAAGCGCCTGACCCAGGCCTCCGCGGTGGGTCGCTACAACAGTGGCGACTCCATCAACGGCCAGTCATTCACCGGTAGCTCGGCGTTCACCGCCGACCGCCCGCGCGTCTACAAGGGCGCCAACATCCAGTTCGATGCGGTGTTCAACAAGGTGGGCTACCACTTCCCGCAGACCCGCATTCTTGCCCTCTGGGAAGACGCCTGGCCGGTGATCAACAAGCAGCAGCCGCCGGAGCCGCTGGTGATGCGGATGAACACCTTCGACTGCACCATGTACCAACACACCAACCTGATCCCGGCGGTGTACGAGCTGGACGACTACCAGGTGCGCACCCCCACCGACATCGTTGGCCAGCATATCCACCTGCCGAAGTGGGACCTGACCTCCGCCGATGGCTCGGCCAACGGCTGGAACTACGAGGACGGCACGCTCTCGCCGGCCAGCGTGGTGGAACGCATCCATGCCATCCGCGAGTACAACCACTGCACCGAAGGCGACGCCCGTGACGGCACCCTGGAATGTCCGGTGGCCAAGCAGCATCCGTACTTCGGCCAGTTCGGCCGGGCCGACTGGCTAGGGGCCCGCACGACCCTGCAGCGCTGGTTCGCCGACCCGTTGATCAACACCTACAACGTCGACCGTGGCCTGGGGAATATCTTCACCCACGACCACTTCGGCCCGTCCACCCACCAGCAGATCGGTCTCTACGCCACGGTGCTCACCGAACCGGCAGGCTCCAGCTGGTACCACGGCGAAACCGGCCAGCCGCTCTACAGTGGCGCCCGCCAGGACGGCGGCCCGACTTCCTGGCAAGCAGTGATTGCCACCGGTGACCTGGACGGCGACGGTAAGAACGACAGCTTCCGTGAGTTCTTCATGGAGTACAGCGACTTCCAGCATGCCTACGAGGCGGGCGTCTATGTCGGCGCCGGCCCCGACGGCATCCCGGATGCCGGGGCCTATCCGACCTCCATGGACAGCTTCCGCTACGCCATCAACCCGCCCGTGCGTCAGTCCGGTTCGAACCTCTTCGAGTCGGTACGCGAGGTTGCCAGTGGCCAGCTCCCAGGCTGCCCGAGCCGGCCCTGCCCGCAGGCCATCTCGGTGGATGACCCTGGCATGTTCGTCGTGAACTACCGCAACGAACCGGTGGGCCTGCGGATTTTCGACCCCAACAAGGTAGCGCCGGATGGTAAGCCGGGCATGCAGGCCGATGGCCTGGCGGGCGACCTCGCCTATGCCCTGCAGACCCGTACCGACCGTGCCATTCCGGCATTGAACCTGGCACCCAGCGCCATCAGCTCGGCCACCGGACCGACCGGCGCCAGCACGGCCTTCCCGCCGCACATCAACGTGGCTGGCGACCTGCCGGGCGACCCCTTCACCCCGCTGCTGCGGGCGTACTCCGGCGATAACGTGCGGCTGCGCATGCACGCCGGCGGCCATGAGGAGGAGCACAACGTCACCCTGCACGGCGTGAAGTGGCTGCACTCGGGCACCGGCTTCGGCAGCAGCGGCAACTCGGGCTGGAAGGCTTCGCAGATGGTCGGCATCTCCGAGCAGTTCGGCTTCGTCGCTCCGGTGACCATGATGTCCGGCAACACCACCTATGACGCCGCCGACTACCTGTACAACATGGACGCCTCCATCGAGGGCTACTGGAACGGCATCTGGGGCGTGATGCGCAACTACACCCAGCCGCGCGCCGACCTGTTCGCCCTGCCCAATAACCCGCGCCCGGTGTCCTCGCGCAACACCACCCAGTTCGATGGGGTGTGCCCGCGCACCAGCCCCAACCCGAGCGGGATCGGCACCCGCAGCACCGTGCAGCGCAACTACGAGATTGTCGCTGTGCTGGCCAACGACGTGCTCGGCAACCCCTTGGGCCTGACCATCGGCGATCCGGTCGGGGCGGGCATGCATGCTGGCGGACCGCTGAACCCGCAGGGCGGCACCCTGGTGTTCAACTCGCGGCCGGTGACCATCCCGCAGGCCACGGTGGTGGACGAAGAAGACGGCGAGGTGTTCACCATTGGCGGCCAGAGCGGCCCGCTGCATGACCCGACCGCCATCCTCTACGTGCGCAAGGCCGACCTGGACCCGCTCACTGGCAAGCTGAAGCCCGGCGTTCCCGTCGAGCCGCTGGTGCTGCGTGCCGCCGCTGGCGACTGCGTGAATATCACCCTGGAAAACCGCCTGCCGCAGGTGATGCCCGACCTGCCGACCTACGCGGTGATGCAGGGCCTGGTGAAGCGCGACCGCAATAGCGCCCAGGGCTCCACCACCTTCAACAACAACATGATGCGGCCCTCCAGCCACGTCGGTCTGCACACCCAGTTGCTGGCCTACGACATCACCAAGGCCGACGGCTTCAACGTCGGCATCAACCCGGTGCAGACCGTCGAGCCGCGCATCGCGGCAGGTGGAGCCTGGCCGTCGAAGAGCTACAAGTTCTACGTCGGTCACCTGGAACGGGAAGGCAAGCCGGTGACCCAACTCGGCCGCAGCGTCGACAACATCACCGCCACCCCGGTGGAGTTCGGCGGCTTCAACCTGCTGCCGGCCGACCCGGTCAAGCAAGGCCAGAAAGGCTTGGCCGGCGCCATGAGCATCGCACCCCAGGGCGCCACCTGGACCGAGGACACCGGCATGCGCGCCGCCGCCACCGTGACCCCGCTGTCCGGCACGCCGTACCGCGACTTCTCGCTGGTGCTGCACAAGTCGCTGAACATGCGCTGGGCCGATGGCCGGCCGGTGGAAAACATGGCCTCCGAGGGCTTCGGCATCCCGGCCGATCCCAAGGACAACTCCGGCATGGCCGTTAACTACAAGAGCGAGCCCTTGTGGTACCGCTTCGCCAAGGCTCCGGACGCGCCCTTCGGCCACGCCCAGGGGCAGGGTTGGGGGGATGTGCCCAATGCCCACATGGCCTACAGCAACGAACTGGTGGGAGGCGACCCGCAGACCCCGATCATGAAGGTCAAGCCCGGCCAGCCGTTCCGCACCCACGTGACCATGCCGTCCGGTGGCAGCCGCGGCATGACCTTCCAGCTCGACGGCCATGTCTGGGCGTTCAACCCCTTCCTGTCCGAGAAGCTGGATGTCTGGGGCTACCCGCTGAAGAGCGCGGGAATCGGCTCGCTGCGTTTTGGCATCAATCCGGCGGCGCTCTATATCGGCGCCCAGGAGAGCGTGCTGCCAGCGGCGCACTTCAGCCTGTCGATCCCGAGTGCGGGCGGCGCCAACGCAGTGCCAGGTGACTACCTGTACCGGGACTACGCGGCCTTCGGCAACGTCGGCGGGGTTTGGGGACTGCTGCGGGTGACCGACGAGCAGTAGGGGGCGATGACCAACGGTGGGCGCGAATTCATTAGCGAATGAATTCGCTCCC